>JBKPOL010000464.1:0-3338 GCA_046733075.1 Pseudomonadota bacterium
AGCTGGTCCACGCGCCGCTGGTTCAGGTGAATCTCGCCACTGGACACGCTTTCGAGACCGGCGAGCATGCGCAGCAGCGTCGACTTGCCGCAGCCGGACGGTCCGAGCAGTACCAGGAATTCACGATCCGGCACGTCCAGGCTGACATTGCTGACCGCCGTCTTGGTCCCGAAGGTGCGCGTCACGCGGTCGAGTTTGATCGACGCCATGGCAGTTGATCCATCCTCGCTTCAGCCCTTGACGCTGCCGGCAGTCATGCCGGCCACGACGTAGCGCTGGACGAACAAGTAAAAGATGACGGCCGGCAGTGTGTACATGAGGCCGATCGCCATCACCGTATGCACGGGCGTGCTCAATTCACCGACGAACCCCGCCAGTCCAACGGACGCGGTCCGCAGATCCTGGTCGCTGATCAGCGTCTGAGCGAAGATGTATTCGTTCCAGCCGTGAAAGAAGGCGATCACGGCCGCGGCGGCGAGGGTCGGCGCGACCAGAGGAAGGACGACACCGAGAACGATGTCCAGACGCGAACAGCCGTCGATACGCGCGGCCTCCTCGATGTCGATCGGCACGCCATCGATCGCGCCTTTGAGGATCCACGTGATGACGGGCACGGTGAAGGCGCTGTTGGCGAGGATCAGCCCGCTCAGGGTATTGAGCAGCGCCAGATTGCCGAAGATCGCGTACAGCGGTACGACCAGCATCGCCTCGGGCAGCATCTGAGTGATGAAGAGACCGAAGCCAACGAGTCCCATGCCGCGAAAACGAAAACGGGAGAGTGCGTACGCTGGGAAAAGGGCGAGTGCGAGGCTGACCACCGTGGTACCTACCGCGACGATCGCGCTGTTTCGAACCCAGGTCGTCACCGACGTGCCGTGGAATGCATCGCGATATACGCCGATTTCGGACGGCTTCGGTACCAGCCGCGCAGTGGGTGCGAAGAGCTCCGACGACGGCGTCATCGACGTCACGAACATCCAGTACAACGGGAATGCAGCTACGCCAAGCAGTGCGAGGATCGCGAGCATCCGCAGGCCGTGACTCCAGGAGCCCGAGCGGGTCATCGTTGTCCCTTTGCACGCTCAGCGCGTAGCGTCAGCCGAAAGTAGACCAGCGTGACGAGGATCGCGATCGAGAGGCCGACCATGCCCACAGCCGCGGCCTGACCGAGATCACGATAGACAAACGCGCGGCGATACAACTCGATGACCAGCGTGTTCGTTGCGCCGATCGGCCCACCCTGCGTCATCAGCCAGATCAGGTCGAATCGGCGCAATGACCAGATCGTGATGAACAACGCGAGCAGCATGACTGACGGCTGAATCGTCGGCCACACGACGGCGCGGAAGACGCTGAGCCTGTCGGCGCCGTCGATGACCGCCGCATCCCTTAACTCTTCGGAGACACCCTGCAGCGCAGCCAGAATGACGACCGAAGCGAAAGGGAAGATCTGCCAGATCGTCGTGATCAGAATTGCGGGGAGTGCGAGCGATGCGTTGTCCAGCCAATTTTCCGCGCCGGCGGCAAAGCCCAGAGCGCGCAGCGCGCGATTAAAAATCCCATACTGGGCGTTGAGCATCCACGTGAAGATCAAGGCCACTGCAACGGGCGGAGCCGCCCATGGAATCGTCACCATCGCCCGGGCGACGCCTCGACCTGCAAACGGACCGTTGAGCAGCAGCGCGGCGGCGAGCCCCAGTCCGATCGACAGCACCACACAGGCGACCGTGTAGATCGCGGTAATCAGGAGGACCTGGTTGAAATCGGTAGTCCCAATGAGATCGCTGTAATTCCGCGCACCGACGAAGGCATGATCGGCTGGCGACAACAGCGACGTAGACGTGAAGCTGAGAATCAGCTCCTGCAGCAGCGGATAACCCTGGAAGACCAATAGATAGATCGCCACCGGCGCGACGAAAACATACGGCGTCCAGCGACTGCCTTCCAGTCGCGCCGCTTGCGCTTGCTTCGACATCAGAGCCTCTCTACCGCGAGGGCGCTACTTGCGTGTGACTCTGGAAAGCGCCAGCTTTTGAGCGTCATCCATGGTTTTCTTCGGATCCGCGCCGCCCTGCAGCACTTTGAGCACGTGCTCGAGCACGATTTGGAGGATCTCGGGTGTCTTGAGCTCCTGCCCCTGCACCAGCTGCGGGATGCTGTTGGGGGTTTGCTCGTCGTACACCTTGAGCCACGGTCGCTTGGCCAGATCTTCCGGCGATCGGGCGACGACCGTCGCGACGTTGCTAGCGCCCAGCAGATCCTGCAGCTGCTTCTGGTTCTCCGGTTGCAGAACCCACTTGTAAAACGTGACCGCCGCGGCCTTGTGCTTCGTGTTCGAGTTGATCGTAAGCGGCGCCAGCACCAGCCCTTGCGCGCGCGTAGGGAAAGGCGATGGCGCCGCGGCGAGCGGAAGATCGGGCGCCTGCTGGTTGAAGATGCCTGCGACGCCGCCGTTGTCGATCTCCATGGCGAGCTTGCCTTCCCAGAACATCCGACGGTAGGTGGCGGCGTCCGTGCCTTTCGGCGTCGCGCCTGCGTCGTACATCTTTTTGTACGCCGTCACGCCCTCGATTACCTTGGGGCTGTTGAGCGTGAGGTTGCCCTGGTCGTCACTCCAGCGTCCGCCGAACCCATAAACGAAGTTGCACAGGTCTTGCCAGAATCCCGGCGCTTCCGCCATCGTCGCTCGGTAAGCGAATCCATAAACGCCGTTCGCCGTCGCGGCCTTTGCCGTCGCGACGAACTCGTCGAAGTTGGCAGGCGCTTTCTTGTCCTTAACCAGCGTCGGGTTGTAGAGCAGCACGTAATTGCTGATCTCGAAAGGCGTCGCAAAACGTTTGCCGCCGACCTTCATGTACCGGTCTGGCGCGGTGAACTTGTAATCGCTGTCCTTGATGAAGTCGTCGAGTTGAAGCACGCGATTCGCGGCAACCGCAGCATAGAAATCGATCTGATCGAAGCGAACGAGATCGGGTCCCGCGCCGCCGCCCATCTGCGTGAAGATTGTCTTCGCAAACGAGGCGAACGGCAGCGCGACCGGCTGTACCTCGACTGCGCTCTGGCTTTTGTTGAACTTGTCGACCCACGCCTTCAGCCGGTCGCCGCGTCCAGCTTCACTGAACGTAACGGCCGCAAAGGTGATGACCTCCTTCGACTGCGCGCGTGCGGTCGTCGCAGTCCCCGCGCCGATCAGCGTCATGGCCAACAGCGTCAGCGCGCACTGCATGGTGCGGAATTGCCAGTTCATGCATTCCTCCTAAGATCGAGCTGCTTTTAAGCGTCGCGGAGCATGTCGCTCTCGTCTGACCGCGAAACGCGGCTCCGCCGGGTCATCACGG
>JBKPOL010000465.1:0-7205 GCA_046733075.1 Pseudomonadota bacterium
CTATTGCGTGGATCCGAGCGTTTCGAACAGCCGGCGGCCGGCTGATCGTGGGCGTCGTCGGCCACGCGCCAAGCGTTTATCAGGCGGATCTTCGCGGACGCATCGCGATCGCGATCGGCAGCGAAGGCCGGGGCGTGTCGGATGATCTCCTCGCGCTTGCCGACGAACGCGTGTCGATCCCGATGGCGCCGGGAAGCGAATCGCTCAATGCCGCGGCGGCCGCCGCGGTGCTGCTCTTCGAAGGTGTCCGCCAGCGCGCCGGTCGCCGCTGACTTCAGTAGAT
This sequence comes from Pseudomonadota bacterium, assembly GCA_046733075.1. Taxonomy (GTDB): domain Bacteria; phylum Pseudomonadota; class Gammaproteobacteria; order Burkholderiales; family Casimicrobiaceae; genus VBCG01. Next base: position 284 of record JBKPOL010000465.1, read on the forward strand.
GTGACGCTCGAGCTTCGCGCGATGCAGGATCGTCGTTGCGATCTCCTCGATGGACTTCGACGTCGTGTCGAGCATCGGGATGTCGTGCTGATGCATCAGGTTCTCGGCCTCGCGCACTTCGTGGCGGCAATTGTCGAGTTCGGCGTAGTGGCTGCCCGGCCGGCGTTCCTCGCGTATCTCGCGCAGCCGCTCGGGCTGGATCGTGAGCCCGAACAGCCGATCGCGAAACGGGACGATCGACTTGGGCAGGCGCCGGTCGGCGAAATCGTCGGGCGTCAACGGAAAGTTCGCCGCCCGGATGCCGAACTGCAGCGCGAGATAGAGCGACGTCGGCGTCTTGCCGCAGCGTGAGACGCCGATGAGGATCACCTGCGCCTTGCCGAGATCGCGGGTCGCCGCACCATCGTCGTATGCCTGGGTGATATTGATCGCCTCCATCCGCGCAAAGTATTCGTGGCTGTTCGCGATACCGTGCGAGCGGCCGGCGGCGTGCGAGCTCTTCGCACCGAGCTCGGCCTCGAGCGGCTGGATGAAGATCTGGAACATGTCGAGCGTGAGTGCCTGTGCGTCGCGACGTATCGCGGCGCTCATCACTTCATCCACGACCGAGCTCACGACGATGGGCCGCCGGCCCTCCGCGACGGCGGTGGCGTTCACCTGGCGCACCGCGTCCGCGGCCTTTTCCATGGAGTCGACGAACGGTATCGTGACCCGATGAAACTGGATGTCCTCGAACTGGGTGAGGAGACTGTTGCCGAGCATCTCCGCGGTAATCCCGGTGCGGTCGGAGACGAAGAACACAGTGCGGCGCTCGGTCATGGGGTCGCTCGACCTACCAGACGCTCCATACAGGCTCCACGCCAATCGGCATCGGCGGGAGATCGCCGAAGTCGAGATGACTTTCCCCGGGGCCATGGAAGTCGCTGCCGCACGAGGCGCGCAACCCGTGCGCGCGGGCGAGCGCAGCGAATTCCGCGTACTGCGCACTTGTGTGCGACGGCGATACGACTTCCAAGCCGGCGCCCCCCAGATCGCGGAATTCGGCGACGAGACTTCTCAGTCCGGAGGCGGTGAGTTTATAGCGCCCCGGATGGGCAATCACCGCTTGACCGCCGGCACCGCGAATCCACGTCACCGCCTGCGAAAGCGACGCCCAGGCGTGCGGGACGTACCCGGGTTTCCCAGCGGTCAGGTAGCGCTTGAACGCGTCCTTCATGTCACGAACATGCCCGGATTCAACCAGATAGCGCGCGAAGTGCGTGCGCGAGATCAGCCGCTCGCTCGTCACGTACGTCAGCGCGCCTTCGAACGCGTCCGGAATCCCCGCAACTTCGAGCGCTTCACCGATTCGTCGCGCCCGCTCGTCGCGGCCGCTGCGAATGCCCGACAACCCGGTGGCAAGCGGGCTGTCCCGCGGGTCGACACCGAGCCCGAGAACGTGAATCGTCTCGCCCTCCCATGTGACGGATAACTCGGAGCCCGGAACGACCACGATTCCCGCTTGGTGCGCAGCCTCCCGGGCTTCGTCGAGGCCCGCCAGTTCATCGTGATCGGTGAGCGCGAGGACGTCGACGCCCCGGGCAGCGGCGCGGCGCACCACGTCCGTTGGGGATAAAACGCCGTCCGAACGGGTCGAATGGCAGTGGAGATCGTACTGGAGCATCGAAGTCTATCGAGCGCGGAAGTGCAGTACCGGCCGGCGCCGGAGCGGCAGTTGACGGGGCGCCAAGGTCCGCGCTGGGCGTCGTCACGACATTGACCGTTTCGAGACACGCCGGTGCCGCGTCTCAATTTTGCAGCATTTCGGCGCATTTTTCGCGCCGTCGGTCGGTCGCGCTTGAAAGCGGACGTGGAAAGCGCAACCATATGCCAATGGTATAGCTGTTTGGATGCGAAACCCATTTTCTGACGCGGAGTTGCAGTGAAATTCTTGGATCGCGTGTTGAATCCTCGGGAAATCCGACGCCGGCTTGGGATGAACCAGGAGCAATTCTGGACGCAAATCGGCGTCACGCAGAGCGGTGGCTCGCGCTATGAAAGCGGCCGCGAGATGCCCCGCCCGGTCAAGGAATTACTGCGACTCGTGCACGTCGAGCAAATCGATCTGTCGCAAGTGAAGCGCGTCGACTTCGAAATCATCAGCTATCTGAAGGAAGCGCACCCCGATCTTTATCGCAGCTTACGGCGCGCAGCGCGCAGTCGTAGCGCAGGCCAGGACCCCGCAGCGTTCAGTGACCTTGCCGTGCCTGCATCAATAGGCGAGGGATTTGCCGCGACGGGATCGCCCGCAATGCCGAGCACCGAAGGACATAGCGACTGAGCTGTTGAACGCAGCCATTAAAGGCGCGCAGCGGTAGCGCGCAGCCGCGCGCAAGAACGAGCGCCCGCCCCGAGCGGGCGCCGCTGTTTCTGCTTCACTCCCGGCGTGTGTGTCGCTCAAGTCGCGCGACGCATGGACGGGGCAGCAATGGCATCCCACCTGCTTGCTAAAATTGCTGGTGCAGCCGATCAATTTGCTGTCACCCTTCCCCGCAAGGATCTCCCGCATGTCGGACTTACTACGTGTCATACCACTTGATCGCTTGCGCATGCGGGATTTACCGCACGTGGGCGGCAAAAATGCATCGCTCGGCGAGATGATCGGAGAGCTTGAGGGCGCTGGCATTCGCGTGCCCGGCGGCTTTGCGACAACGGCCGACGCCTTTCGCGAGTTCCTGAAACAGGACGGACTCGCCGAGCGCATCGAAGCAGAGATTGCGTCGGTCGACGTCGACGACGTTCGCGCGCTCGCCCGCGCAGGAAACAAGATCCGAACCTGGATTGAAAACGCACCGCTGCCTTCGGCGCTGGTGCAGGAGATCGAGGCCGCTTACCGCGCCGTCGTCGCAGGCGAGGACACCCCGGCCTTCGCAGTTCGTTCGTCCGCAACGGCCGAGGACCTGCCGGACGCGTCGTTCGCCGGGCAGCAGGACACGTTCCTCAATATCATTGGATTAAGTAATATATTAAAAGCTATTCCTAAGGTTTTCGCGTCTGTCTACAACGATCGTGCGATTGCTTATCGCGCGCACCATGGTTTCGCGCACCGGGAGGTCGCGCTCTCCGCGGGCGTGCAACGAATGGTCGCGAGCGACAACGGCGCCGCCGGTGTCATGTTCACGCTCGATACCGAGTCCGGGTTCGAGGACGTGGTGCTCATCACGTCTTCGTACGGGCTCGGCGAGTCGGTGGTGCAGGGATCGGTGAATCCCGATGAGTTCTACGTGTACAAGCGCAACCTCGCCTTGGGCCGGCCGGCGGTGCTTCGCAAGAGCGTCGGCAGCAAGGCGACGCGCATGGTGCTCGATGCAGCGGGCGTCGCCGGAAAGTCGACGCGTGTCGTCGACGTGCCCGGGTCCGAGCGGCTGCGCTTTTCGCTGACGGACAAGCAAGCAGAGGAACTCGCTCGTTACGCGGTCGCAATCGAAAAGCATTACGCGCGGCCAATGGACATCGAATGGGCGCTCGATGGCAACGACGGCCGTCTGTACATCCTTCAGGCGCGGCCGGAAACCGTGAAATCGCGCGACGACGCGAGCTTGCTGCGTCGCTACCGCTTGAAGACGCAGGCAGAGCCGCTCGCAAGCGGACGCGCGATCGGGCAGAAGATCGGGCAGGGGCCCGTGCGATTGATCAAGTCGTCCGCGGAGATGCACCGCGTGGAGGCCGGTGACGTCCTCGTCACCGAGATTACCGATCCCGACTGGGAGCCGGTGATGAAGCGCGCGAGCGCGATTGTGACGAACCGTGGCGGACGGACGTGTCACGCTGCGATCATCGCGCGCGAGCTCGGCATTCCTGCCGTCGTCGGTTGCGGCGACGCGACGCAGACACTCGAGGACGGCAAGCCGGTCACCGTCAGTTGTGCGGAGGGCGACACCGGGCATGTGTATCCCGGGTTGCTCGAAGTCGAGATCGTCGAAGTCGCGCTCGACCGCATGCCGAAGTGCCCAACCAAGATCATGATGAACGTCGGCAATCCCGAACTGGCGTTCGAGTTCCGGCAGCTTCCGAACGAGGGCGTCGGCCTCGCGCGTCTCGAATTCATCATCAATCGCAACGTGGGCATTCATCCGAAGGCCCTGCTGGAGCTGGATCGCCAATCCGTTGACGTGAAGCGCGACATCGAGCGACGCATCGCGGGCTATGCGAGCCCCACCGAGTTCTACGTGTCGAAGATCTCGGAAGGCATTGCGACGATCGCCGCCGCATTCTTTCCGAAACCGGTCATCGTCCGGCTTTCGGACTTCAAGTCGAATGAATACTCGAACCTGGTAGGTGGATCCGCTTACGAGCCGCACGAGGAAAACCCGATGCTCGGCTTCCGTGGCGCCTCACGCTACGTCGCGCCCGAGTTCTATGACTGCTTTGCGCTCGAATGCGAAGCGATGCGCCGCGTACGCGACGACATGGGCTTCACGAACGTCGAGCTGATGGTTCCATTCGTGCGAACGGTGCAAGAGGCGGAACAGGTCGTGCGCTTGTTGGGGAAGAATGGACTGCGCCGCGGCGAGAACGGCTTGCGCTTGATCATGATGTGCGAAATACCGTCGAACGCGCTGCTCGCTGATCGCTTCCTCGATCATTTCGATGGCTTTTCGATCGGCTCGAACGACATGACGCAGTTGACGCTTGGCGTGGATCGCGACGCGGGCGGAGCAATCGCAACGACGTTCGACGAGCGAGACGATGCAGTCAAGGCGATGCTCGCGATGGCGATCTCGGCGTGCCGTGCGCGAGGAAGCTACGTCGGAATCTGCGGCCAGGGGCCGTCCGATCATCCCGACCTCGCGCAGTGGCTGGTGGAGCAGGGCATTGGGAGCATCTCGCTCAATCCCGATACGGTTGTCGCCACGTGGATGATGCTGGCGAAGCAGGCGACTCCGGTGCGTTTTGCGGAAGAGACGACGGACTCGTTGACGACGCTCGCATAGCAGCGGCAACCAAGCTGGCCTTTCGCCGACGCGAGCGCCGGGCAGCGACCGATGCAACCGTCACTCGGCCGTTTGGTCGATCGCGCTCCTCTCACCGCCGCGGTCTTATTGCGTCTATGCAATGGCCGCCGCCCGTCCGCGTCGTGCTCGCGTCATCGGTGATGGCGTTAGCACTGATCGCATCGCTTGCTGTTGCAACGTGTGCGGTCATTGCGACGTTTCCATTCGATGCGGCGGTCCTTGCGCTCGCAACGATCGTCGTCGTCGTGTGGGCGATCGACCGCATCTACGTCATCGCGTTCCGGTTAGGTCCGCGCGCTGTGCGACAGTTCGAGCTCCGCGGTGACCTCACCGTCGTGATCGTGACCGGCGACGGCAATGCGTGCGCCGGGCGCGTGCATCACGAGAGCTACGTGGGGTCACGCCTCACGACGCTGGTCTGGCGTCCGTTCGGCCGGTGGCGATCGCGAACTATCCTGATCCTGCCGGACATGCTGCCGCCGCAGGACTTTCGTCGCCTGCGGGTGCTGCTCCGCTATGGACGAAGCGAGGCGACGCAGGGCAACTCCGCAAGCCAGGCTTGAACATCGATCAGCGCGTCGCTCTCGACCTTCGTCTGGCCGGCGATGAGGTGCCGATAGAGCGGAATGAGCGCTTCCGGTGAAGGCAGCTTTGTCTGATCTTCGGCAGGATGCGACTGGCCGCGAAGTGGCGAACGAATGGGGCCGGGTATGAGGGCATTCACGCGCAACGTCGGCCGATGCTCCCACTCATCGGCAAGTTCGTGCGCCAGCGCGGCGATGGCTGCTTTCGTCACGGCATACCCACCCCAATACGCGCGCGGCTCCTGACCTCGACTGTCGAGCGTGAAGATCACGCTTGCATCGGGTGCGCGTGCAAGGAGCGGCATCGTGATGCGAGTCAGTCCCATCGGCGCGGCGACGTTCACACGGAGGAGCGCGAGCCAGTTGTCGAAGGATTGATGCTCAAGCGGACCGAGCGAGCCAAGCAACGCGGCAGTGTGCACGAGCGCGTCGAGTCGTCCGAGTTGCGCGTCAAGCGCGCTCGCGACATTCGCAAAATCGGCGGCTTCCGCACGCGCGAGGTCGAGCGGAAGAATGACGGGTTCGGGCGCGTTCGCCGCTACGATTTCGTCGTAGAGCGCTTCAAGCTTGCGCACGACGCGGCCGTGGATCACGACCGTGGCGCCCGCCCGGGCACAAGCAAGCGAAACAGCGCGTCCTACGCCGCCCGTGGCGCCGGTGATGAGCACGACACGTCCGTCAAGCGGCGCCAGCGTCAACCTTTCCGCGGGTGCAAGCGTGTTCGGAGGCATACGTATGCGACCTTGGAAACCGTGAGGCGACCGGCGATCATACGGCGCGCGACTCGGCCCAGATGCATATTGCACTCCTTGCGCGAGCGCGTTGCCCGGCCGATGTGCGTCCGATATAATTTCATGTTCGCCGTGGGGGTATAGCTCAGCTGGGAGAGCGCTTGCATGGCATGCAAGAGGTCAGCGGTTCGATCCCGCTTACCTCCACCACCGACCTGGTTGCGGCTCTGGGCGTGACGGCCGCGACTGTCCCACCGGTCCCCATCGTCTAGAGGCCCAGGACATCGCCCTTTCACGGCGGTAACAGGGGTTCGAATCCCCTTGGGGACGCCAATATAAACAGTGCCTTACCTAATTACATTCATCTTGGTTGCGAATTGGCACCCAAAATAACACCCAAAACAGACGCTGATGACGCGCCTGAAAGCACCGGTTCTGCTTGAGACCGCATTCGCCGAATACAGGCTGGATGAACTGATTGGAGAAGGCGGCGCCGGCCGCGTATTTGGCGGCGTTGGACCGGATAACGCCCCGGTTGCCGTCAAGTTACTGGCTAAAGATAAGGCGTCGGCAGACAAGAGGCGACGCTTTAAGAACGAGATTAGTTTTCTCG
>JBKPOL010000466.1:0-3152 GCA_046733075.1 Pseudomonadota bacterium
ACCATTGCGGCGCCTGCGATCCTGCGTGCGCTGCTCGAAGGCTTCGGCCCGATCTGGCGCGCGAACCCGACGTTTGCAGGTGAAGACGCCGAGGCGCGGATCCACGGCGACGTCTGGCGTCATCGCAATGCGGGCGGCAGCGGTGCGACGGCCGGCTACGTGCCCTTCCACAAGTTGTCGCAGTGGCTCGCGTACTCGCTGTTCGAGCCGTTCGAGTGGGCGGGCTACACCATCCTCGACCGAGACGCGCTGACCGCGCTTCCCGAATATCGCAACGGCGGCCTGCTGATCGACAGCGAAGTGCTCGAGCTCGTCAATCCCGCGGATTGCGAGACGGTGTGGGAAGTCGGAAGCGAGATCATCGTCGAATGGCGTGCGCTCACGGTGACGCTGCTCGACGATCTCGCAGAGTTCGTGCGCGCCGAGCTCGGCAAGCCCGAGCTGCCGCTCGCGTGCGTGCTCGAGGGTGGCACGTGGGCAACCGGACGCGCGCTCGCGAACAAGCTTCGCAACGGCGAGCCACCGCTCAAGGTGGAGTCGGACGGGACGGTGTTCTAGCGCGCTTCTGCTTGTAGCGCAGCGGCCGAGTCGCCGTCGCGCGCTCCGCGTCCGCACCCAACTCGCTACGGGTACCCGGCTCGGCTTCGCTCGTCAACCCACGACTTCGCGGGGAAACCTCACCACCCGTCACGCGAGTCGCGTCAAGTCGCGCGCGCCGCGTCCCGGCCGCTGCGTTGACGCATTGCGCCGACTCGCCGCCTCGTTGTGGCGCGTCATCCGCTCAACGACACGAATTGCGCCACCGAAGCACGGCGCGCACCGACTCGCCCCCCTGACAATAGCGATGGCAGGAGTGGTGTAAGGTTCTGCCTCCTGTGAACGGGGAGAACCGATGGTCGCCGAAGTCCACCTGCTCGATCACCCGCTGATCCAGCACAAGCTTACGCTGATGCGTCGCAAGGAAACGAGCACGACCAACTTCCGGCGGCTGCTGAACGAGATCGGCTCGCTGATGGCATACGAAGTCACGCGCGACATGCCGATGAACGAGGTGGAGATCGAGACGCCGCTCGAGCGGATGAAATCCAAGCTGATCGACGGCAAGAAGCTCGTCTTCGTGCCGATCCTGCGTGCAGGCACGGGACTCCTCGACGGATTCCTGAATGTCGTGCCGGGCGCGCGCGTCGGTCATATCGGCCTGTATCGCGACCCGAAGACGCACGTCGCCGTCGAATACTATTTCAAGCTGCCGAGCGGCATGCAGGAGCGCGATGCGGTGGTGCTCGATCCGATGCTCGCCACGGGAAATTCCGCCGTGGCTGCGGTCGATCGAATCAAGGAGACCCGCCCGCGCTCGGTACGGATGGTGTGCCTGCTCGCGTGTCCCGAGGGCATCTCCACGTTCCAGGAAGCACACGCCGACGTGCCGATCTACACGGCGGCCATCGATCGACAGCTGGACGACCATGCCTACATCCTGCCGGGCCTCGGCGACGCCGGAGACCGCATCTTCGGCACGAAGTGATGCACGATCTCGCGATACGCAACGTCAATCTGCCCGATGGTCGCATCGGGCAGGACGTGCTGATCGCTGCGGGTCGCATCATCGGCGTCGGCCCGTCGCTCGACGCGCCGGCGGCGTGCACGATCGACGGCGGTGGCAAGCTGCTTACGCCGCCCTTCGTCGATGCGCATTTCCACATGGACTCGACGCTGACGTACGGCATGCCGCGCATCAACGAGAGCGGCACGCTGCTCGAAGGCATCGCGCTATGGGGCGAGTTGAAGCCCACGCTGGTCCAGGACGCCATCGTGGAGCGCGCGCTCACGTACTGCGACTGGGCGGTGGCAAAGGGACTGCTCGCGATTCGCTCGCACGTCGACATATGCGACTCGCGCCTTCTTGCGGTCGAAGCGCTGCTCCACGTGCGCGAGCGGGTCAGGCCCTATCTCGATCTGCAGCTCGTCGCGTTTCCCCAGGACGGCGTGCTGCGAAGTCCCGGTGCGCTCGCCAACCTGCGACGTGCGCTCGCGCTTGGCGTCGACGTCGTGGGCGGGATCCCTCATTTCGAACGCACGATGAGCGACGGCGCGGAAAGCATCCGCGTCCTCTGCGAAATCGCCGCGGACGAAGGACGGCTCGTCGACATGCACTGCGACGAAACCGACGACCCGATGTCGCGACACATCGAGACGCTCGCGTTCTGGACGCAGCGCCTTGCACTGCAGGGGCGCGTGACGGGCTCGCACCTCACGTCGATGCATTCGATGGATAATTACTACGTGTCCAAGCTGCTGCCGCTGATGCGCGAGGCGGAGGTAAGCGCGATCGCCAATCCGCTCATCAACATCACCCTCCAGGGTCGTCACGATACATATCCGAAGCGCCGCGGGATGACACGGGTGCCCGAGTTGCTCACGGCGGGCGTGAACGTCGCATTCGGCCATGATTGCGTGATGGATCCGTGGTACGCGCTCGGCAGCGCCGACATGCTGGAGGTGGCGTCGATGGGCCTCCATGTCGCGCAGATGACGAGTGCGGCCGGGATGCGCGCGGCGTTCGACGCCGTCACCGTGAATCCGGCGCGCATCCTGCATCTTCCCGAGTATGGAATTGCGCCCGGCTGCCGCGCGGACGCCGTGCTGCTCGACGCACGTGACACGATCGAGGCCATCCGCCTGCGCTCGCCCCGCATCAAGGTGATCCGCGCGGGCAAGGTCGTCGCGGAGTCCGCTCCGGCGGCCGCCGCACTTCATCTCGCCGGGCGGCCCGGACACGTACACTGGTCGACCACGGCCGTGAACTTGGCGCCGGCTTCGCCGTCGTAAGGTTTCCCCGAGCGGACGTACTAAGCACTACCGCTTATCTGAAGGAGATCTCCTATGCGCTGGCCGCTGCTCTTCCTGGTACCCCTGGTTGCGTTCGGCAGCCGGCTCGATGCCGCGTTGCCCGACCTCGCCGGAGCGCCCCCCAAGCCGACTTCGCCCGGAGAAGCCACGGCCGTGTTCGCCGGCGGCTGCTTCTGGGGCGTCGACGCCGTGTACAAGCACCTCAAGGGCGTGAAGAACGTCGTCTCGGGCTATTCGGGCGGCAGCGGCGCGACGGCGAAATACATGCTGGTTGGCACCGGGACGACTGGTCATGCCGAAGC
>JBKPOL010000467.1:0-13432 GCA_046733075.1 Pseudomonadota bacterium
ACGCGTCGCAGCCCTCAACTCTTGCCATCGTCTCCCGTGATCGGCGCGGTCGTTGCGTAGCGCCCGTGATGGAATACGAGACCCCGGCCGCGCGCGCGCTCGACGGTGACGATCTCGCCGATGAAGAGCTGGTGGTCGCCCGCGCGGTGACTCGCGTGGTGGCGGCATTCGAACCATGCGATGCAGCCTTCGATCAGCGGCGCATCCGACCATCCCAAGCGGAAGGGCACATTCTGGAAGCGGTCGGCGTGCGGGCGCGAGAACCGGCGCGCAAGTTCCACCTGCGCTGTGCCGAGGACGTTTACCGCATACCGCTCGGCCTTCTCGAACGCGGACAGGCTGCTCGACCCGTTGGAAAGCGTCCATGCGATCAACGGCGGCGCGAGCGATACCGACGTGAACGAGTTGGCGGTGAACCCCACATAGCGATCCCCGGCGCCGCGGGGCGCACAGATGATCGTTACGCCAGTCGCGAATTGCGCGAGCGCATCGCGCAACCGTCGTTCGTCGAACGCAGGTGTGCCGTTGCCCGCGTGGCGACCATGGCCTGACATCCGCGGACTGTAACGCATCCGCCTGTCCGGCATCCGCGTGTCCCCGCCCGCGGTGCTCGGGTCGCCTTGCTAAACTTGGGTTTCCAAGCCGACTGATTGCGCCCGTCATGCCGATTGCCCTTCAGAAGCTGATCGCCCATCGCTATGCCGGTCGGGACTTGCCCATCTCGGTCGTCCTACCCGATGGTGCGCGCGTCGCGCTTTCTCCGAAGCCAGAGGTCGACGTGATCGCCCGGACGTTCGCGGGCCTGAAAGCGCTCGCTTCGCCCGCGATGGGGCGGCTTGCGCGCGCCTACGTGCACAACGACGTGGATTTCACTGGCAGCGCCCGGCGCGTGCTGCGCATCGCCGAGGCGATGGTCGGGGACATCGCCCACAAGGGCAGCGGCGCTCGCGGCCGCGTGCTCGGCATCGCGCACCAGCTGCGCGGCAATCGTCCCAACATCTCGCATCATTACGACGTGTCGAACGCGTTCTACCGGATGTGGCTCGACACGCGGATGGTGTACTCGTGCGCCTATTTCCACTCGGCGAGCGACTCGCTCGATGACGCCCAGGCGAACAAGCTCGATCACATCTGCCGCAAGCTGCGTCTCGCCAGGGACGAGCGGTTCCTGGACATCGGTTGCGGGTGGGGTGCGCTCATCTTCTGGGCGGCCCAGAACTACGGGGTGCAGGCGACGGGCATCACGCTATCCCGCAACCAGTACGAGCACGTGCGGGAGCAGATCCAGGCGCTCGGACTGACGGGTCGGGTGCGGGTCGAGCTGATGGACTACAACGACTTGCCCGACGTCGAGGCGTTCGACAAGATCGCGAGCGTCGGCATGTTCGAGCATGTTCGCCCGCAGAATTACCAGCGCTATTTCGGCAAGATCCGGAAGATCCTCGTGCCGGGCGGCTTCGTGCTGAACCATGGCATCACGCATAACGGCCTCACGCAACGGAGCCTCGGCAGCGGCATCGGCGAGTTCGTCGAGGAGTACGTATTTCCGGGGGGCGGTCTCGCGCATGTCGCCCGGGTGATCGAAGGACTCGCGGCCCAGGACCTCGAGGTCATCGACGCGGAAGCGTTGCGCGAGCATTACGCCAAGACGCTCTGGAATTGGGTCGATCGGCTGGAAGCCAACGCGGACGCCGCGCGTCGCGAGGTCGGTGAGGAGAAGTTTCGCGTGTGGCGGATCTACATGGCGGGCTCCGCGCACGCATTCGACCGCGGATGGCTCTCACTGTGGCAACTTCTCGCCGGCAAGCCGTTCGCGGACGGTCGTCTGCCGCATCCGCTCACGCGCGACTACATGTACGGGCCGCGGGCGCAGGTTCCGTAAGCGACGAACACACTGTCAGAGTCCGTCGTGCGGCCCCGGACGGCGTCCGTCCAGCGAAGGCGCGGTAATCCGGGCACGGTTGCATCGCAGGCGGGCTGCCCGCATATTGGCTGGATCTCGCCGAATACCAAGTCCCCGGCCCGGAGCTTCCGATGAATATGCCTACCCCTGCCCCTGTTGCCGCGCAAGTGACGCTGCTCGAGTTCCCGTGCGAATTTCCGATCAAGATTATGGGACGCACGCAGGACGGATTTGCGCAGGTGATCGCCGACATCGTCTTGCGCCATGCGCCGGACTTCGACGCGGCGACGCTCGAAATGCGCGCGTCGAGCGCCGGCAACTACCTGTCGCTGACAGCGTCGATCAACGCCACGTCGCGCGAGCAGCTCGACGACCTGTATCGCGAGCTCGTCGCCCATCCGATGGTGGCGATGGTGCTGTAACCCGTGGACGCACGCGTGTACTGATCGTCTCCGGTGCAGCCGGCCGTCGGAGCGCAATCCTGTCCTGTCCGCCCGCGCGCGCAGTGCATCGTGCGGGAGCTCGGGCGCACGGACTACGAAACGACCTGGCGTTCGATGCAGGCGTTCACGGACGCCCGCTCGCAAGAATCGCCGGATGAGATCTGGCTGACCGAGCATGCGCCGGTGTATACGCTCGGTCTGGCCGGCCGCCGCGAGCATCTGCTGCGCGCGAACGGAATAGCAGTGATCAATGCGGATCGCGGCGGCCAGGTCACGTATCACGGACCGGGTCAGCTCGTGGCCTATCTGCTGTTCGACTTGCGTCGCGCCCGACGCGGCGTTCGCGACACCGTGCGGCGGATCGAAGCCGCGGTGATAACATGGCTTGGCGCATGCGGAATCGCCGCCTATGGCAAGGTGGCAGCGCCGGGAATCTACGTGCGGCGCGACGGCGTCGAAGCGAAGATCGGATCCCTCGGTCTCAAGGTGCGCAACGGCTGCACTTACCACGGTGTTGCAGTGAACGTGGAAATGGACCTCTCGCCCTTCCTCGACATCGACCCGTGCGGCTATCCGGGGCTCGCCGTCACGCAGCTCGCCGATCTCGGCGTGCGGCGAACGGTGGCAGAGGCGGGAGCCGAGCTCGCGCCGATCCTCGTCAGGCATCTCGCATGACGTCCGGCGCGCCCACCGGGGTAGACGTGCCGGCCGACGTTCCGGCCGCAGACCACGCGGACATGTCGGCCAACGCTGCGGCCGCCGCAGATTTCGTTGAGATGTCGTCCAACGCTGCGAGCGCAGCTTTCGTGGAGATGCCGTCGAACGCTGCTGGCATCAAGCACAAGGCCGCCGGGAAGACGGCGCGAATTCCGATCAAGGTCGTCGCGACTGAGCCCCTGCGCAAGCCGCCGTGGATCCGCGTTCGCGCCCCGTCGTCGCCGCGCTTCTTCGAGATCAAGCGCATCCTGCGCGAGCATCGGCTGCACACAGTTTGCGAGGAAGCGTCCTGCCCGAACATCGGCGAGTGCTTCGGCAAGGGCACGGCGACGTTCATGATCATGGGCGACATGTGCACCCGGCGCTGCCCGTTCTGCGATGTCGGTCACGGTCGACCGTTGCCGCTCGATGCCGAGGAGCCGGAAAATCTCGCCGAAACGATCGCCGCGCTCGCCTTGCGTTACGTCGTCATCACGAGCGTCGACCGCGACGACCTGCGCGATGGCGGCGCGCAGCATTTCGTCGACTGCATCCGGGCGGTGCGCGAGCGCTCGCCGCACACGCAGATCGAAGTGCTGGTGCCCGACTTTCGGGGGCGGCTCGAACGTGCGCTCGACGTCTTGTCGCAGGCGCCTCCCGACGTCATGAATCACAACCTGGAGACGGTGCCGCGACTCTATCGGCAGGCGCGACCGGGCTCCGACTACGCGCACTCGCTTCGCCTGCTGCAGGTTTTCGGCGAGCGCTTTCCCGACGTTCCGACCAAATCCGGTCTCATGGTCGGCCTCGGCGAAACCGACGACGAGATCCTCTCAACGATGCGCGACATGCGCGCGCACGGCATCGCCATGCTGACGATCGGCCAATACCTGCAACCGTCGAAGGCGCATCTGCCCGTGCAGCGTTATCCGGAGCCGGCGACCTTCGAGCGCTTCGAGCGCGAGGCATACGCGATGGGCTTTCGGCATGCGGCGGTCGGAGCGCTCGTCCGATCGTCCTACCACGCCGATCGACAAGCCGAACAGGTGCTCGCGCTCGACTGACGCCGGAAGACCGCGGCCTGCGAAGTGCGTCGCGATCGCGGTTCGCAATTACGAGGATCCGGGCGCCGGTGCGCCTTTTGGCCACAGCAGCCAGAGCCGGCCTTGCTGGCGCATTCGTCCCGCACGATCGCCCGGCTCGTCGCCAAAGCCCCAGAAGAAATCGACGCGCAGCGGCCCGCGAATCGCGCCGCCCGTATCCTGCGCCATCACCAATCGTTGCAGCGGCGTGTTCGACAGCGGTTCCGTCGTCGAGATGTAGACAGGCGCTCCGAGCGGAAGAGCGCGCGGATCGACGGCGATCGCACGACCCGCGAGGAGCGGCACACCGAGGCTCCCGATCGGACCATCGATGCGCGCTTCGAGGGTTCCCGGCGCGGGCGCGGCTACTTCCCGAAAGAAGACGTAGCTCGGGTTCTCGTCGAGCAGTTGTGCGAGCTGGTCCGGGTGACGCAGGCCCCACGCGCGGATGCCCTGCATCGACGCTTCGGCGATCGTCAACTCGCCGCGATCGATGAGCACGCGCGCAACGGAACGGAATGGCAGCCCGTTCTGATCCGCATAACCGACGCGCATCACGCCGCCTTCCACGAGCTGCACGCGGCCCGAGCCCTGGATCTGCAGAAAGAACGCGTCGACGGGATCCGTGACGTACGCGAGGATCCTTGCCGCTAATGCTGGCTTGCCCGCCTCGATCTCCGCGCGCGTCCAGTAGGGAACGACGCGTCGCCCCTCGAGGCGTCCGCGCACGCGCTTGCCCTTGAGCTCGGGATAGAGGTCCGCGAGCTCGACGGTCAGCAGATCGTCGGGCGGCGCGTAGAGCGGCGCGGGGAATGCGGGTCCCGCAATGCGCGAGCCCTGCAGCAGCGGCTCGTAGTATCCGGTGACGAGTCCCTCGTCGCCGTCGTCGCGGACTGAGATGCGGTACGGCGTAAAATTGTGCTGGAAGAAATCGCGCAGGGCGACGATGTCGCGCTCGTCCACTTCCTCGGAGACGGCGCATACGCCGCGCCAGAAAGCGGGCGTGCGCGAACGAGCGACGAGCGCGCTGCAGCCGACGCGAAACGCGGGCCACGCCTCCTCTACCCGATCCTGGTTCCATCCCGGCAAGTCGCTCCACGCCACCGGCGTGAACACGGGCTGCGGGGCTGCGCTCGGTGGCGCAGCCGACTGGGGAGGGGGCACCTGGCACGCCGCGAGGAGCGCGAGCGCAGCAAGCGCAACGGTATGTGCGGCGTGTCGTGCGCAATCGGCAAGGAGTGTCGGGCGTGACGTGGCTGTTGTTGGAATCACTGCTGGCTTTCGTGGTCCTGGTCGCAATCGTCGCATGGACGATAGGCCCGCTCATCAGGCGTCGTCCGCCGCCGCCGGAAGTTCACGATCAGCGCGACGTCCCGCCGTCAGGCGAGTGACGTCGAGGCGGAGGCCCGCGGGCACGCAGAGCTCAATGCAGCGTGCGCGGAATGGACAACGTGAAGGGCGCGATCGGAACGTCGAATGCGAGGCCGTCCTCGGCTACCATTCGATATGATCCGCGCATGGTGCCGACGGACGTCGGAATGCTCGTTCCGCTCGTATATTCGAAGCTCTCGCCCGGTTTCAGTACGGGCTGCTTGCCGACGACGCCCTGTCCCTTGACTTCCTGCACTCGATGCTCGGCGTCCGTGATGATCCAGTGCCGGCTGATGAGCTGTGCCGCGACGCTTCCCGTGTTGGTGACGGTGATCGTGTAGGCGAACACGTAATGGTTCTTGTCCGGATCCGATTGATCCGCGAGGAACGTGACTTTCGGCGATACGGTGAATTCGTAGCGTTTGCTCTCCGTCATAGCAGCACTGCTCGACCTTTTCTGCGATTATAGTCCCTGATGACGCGCGCTTTCCGAATCGCACCCTCGCTGCTGTCGGCCGATTTCGCGCGGCTCGGCGAGGAAGTGCGCGCGGTGATCGATGCCGGCGCCGACCTCATTCACGTCGACGCAATGGACAACCACTACGTCCCGAACCTCACGGTCGGACCGCTGGCGTGCGCGGCCATTCGCTCCCATGCGACGGTTCCCATCGATGTTCATCTGATGGTGAAGCCAGTGGATCGCATCGTGCCGGACTTTGCCAAGGCGGGCGCGACGCTCATCAGCT
Source organism: Pseudomonadota bacterium (assembly GCA_046733075.1). Taxonomy (GTDB): domain Bacteria; phylum Pseudomonadota; class Gammaproteobacteria; order Burkholderiales; family Casimicrobiaceae; genus VBCG01. The sequence goes on from JBKPOL010000467.1 coordinate 6,242, forward strand.
TTCATCCGGAGGCCTCGGAGCACGTCGACCGCACGATCGGTCTCATTCATGAGCACGGCTGCAAGGCGGGCCTCGTCTTCAATCCGGCGACCCCGCTCGATTGGCTGATGCACACGCTCGACCAGCTCGACCTCGTGCTCATCATGTCGGTGAACCCCGGATTCGGCGGGCAGTCGTTCATTCCACATGCGCTCGACAAGCTGCGGGCCGCGCGCAAGCTGGTCGACGCGGCCATCGAACGGACGGGCCGTGAGATCCTGCTCGAAGTGGACGGCGGGGTGAAGGTCGACAACATAGGCGACATCGCGCGCGCGGGCGCCGACACCTTTGTCGCGGGCAGCGCCATATTCGGTTCGCGCGACTACCGCGCAACGATCGCCGCGATGCGCGCCGCACTGGCGCGCATCGAGCGCTGATCGTGATCACCGAAGCCGAGTTTCACGCGCTCGCCGGGCAGGGCTACAACCGGATACCGCTCGTTCTCGAGACGTTCGCCGACCTCGACACGCCGCTCTCGCTGTATCTGAAGCTCGCGCAGCAGCGTTACACGTTCCTGCTCGAATCCGTCGTCGGCGGCGAGCGGTTTGGTCGCTATTCGTTCATAGGGCTGCCCGCCAAGATCCGCATCCGCGTCACCGGCGCCCATGCGGAAGTCGAGGATCACGGCGGTGTCATCGAGCGACACGAGGGAAATCCGCTTGCGTTTCTGCGCGAATTCCTCGATCGCTTCCGCGCGGCGCCACAGGCCGGTCTGCCGCGCTTCTGTGGTGGACTCGCCGGTTATTTCGGCTACGACACGGTTCGCCACATCGAACCGCGACTTGCGGGCCACCGACCGGTCGCCCGGGGCGCGCTCGGCGACCTGCCCGACATGCTGTTGCTCCTGACCGATGAGCTCGCCGTCATCGACAACATCGCGGGCAGGATCTACCTGATCGTCTACGCGGATCCGGGCGAGCCCGATGCATGGCGGAGCGGCCAGGAACGGTTGCAACAACTGCGCCGCAAGCTTCGGACGCCAGCCGAAACGCCGTTTCAGACGGCAACCGAAGTAACCCGTGCGGAAAGCGAGATGGGCGCGGATGCGTACGAGGCCGCGGTGCGGCGCGCCAAGGAGTACATCGCCGCCGGCGACATCATGCAGGTCGTGCTGTCGCAGCGGATGCAGCTGCCGTTCGCCGCGTCGCCGCTATCGCTTTATCGTGCGCTGCGCTCGCTCAATCCATCGCCGTACATGTTCTATTACGACTTTGGCGATTTCCATGTCGTCGGCGCATCGCCGGAAATCCTCGTGCGGAAGGAGGGATCCACCGTCACCTTGCGGCCGATAGCGGGGACGAGGCCGCGAGGTTCAACGCGCGATGCAGACGAGCGGCTTGCCAATGAGCTCGCTAACGATCCGAAGGAAATTGCCGAGCACGTGATGCTGCTCGATCTCGGGCGCAACGACGTCGGACACGTGGCGGCGATCGGGAGCGTGCGCGTGACGGAGCAGATGGCGATCGAGCGGTACTCACACGTCATGCATATCGTCTCGAATGTCGAAGGCAATCTGCCGGCGCAGACGACGAGCTTCGACGTGCTCGCCGCGAGTTTTCCTGCAGGCACGGTGAGCGGCGCACCGAAGGTACGCGCGATGGAAATCATCGATGAGCTCGAGCGGACGCCACGCGGCATCTACGCCGGGGCCGTTGGCTACATCAGCTTCCAGGACGATATGGATCTCGCGATCGCGATCCGCACCGCGGTCGTGCGTGACGGCGTACTGTACACGCAGGTGGGCGCGGGCATCGTGCATGACTCGGTGCCGGAGACCGAGTGGCAGGAAACGCTCAACAAGGCACGCGCTGTATTGCGCGCTGCGGAAATCGTGCAACTGGGACTCGACGCCGAAGCGTAATTGCGCGCATAATCGCTCCCCCGTTCGCAGGATTTACATCCGCTGGTAATTCCTGCGACACGGCCGCGCACTTTGCGCGTGCCTTCAATATTGATTTCGCGCGGAAATCGCATGACCTGGAACTGGCACGCGCGCTGCTCCGTCATAACACGATCTAAGCAGGAAGGCCCCCATGGATAAGATTCAGCTACGTGCCGCTGCGCGTGCATTCATGCGCTCGGCGTCGTACGAGGCACCGAACGACACGCTCCCCCGCACGTCGCGGGGCCGCGTGCCGCCCCCCCTCGATAAAGCGCGCGCACGCCAGGCGTGTGCGCCGATGGGGACGCTGCATTCGATCGTCGTCACCGTCGACGCGCGCAAGCGACGGCGCACCTGGTACATCCTCGAGCCCGACCTGGCCGTCTCCGCCCAGTATGCCGCCGCGGGTCTCGACCTCACACCCGGCTGCAAGGTGCTCGTCGATGCCGAAGTGATGCGTCCGGTCGCGCTCCTCGATTTCGATCCCGCGGTGAGCGCGCAGGACGTCTCGCCGATGCCCCACGGCTTCAATCCCTATTTCGATCTGCCGGCCGGTTGATGGCTTCGCGTGCCCCCAGTGCGTCACGAAACCGCAGCCGTCGCGGGTAACCGCGTTCGCATCGGGTACACGCTCGATCTCGATTACGAAGTTTCCGGCGCTGCCGACTTCATATTCATCGTCCACGCCGCGCGCACCGAGCAGCAGCGCGTGCTGACCGAGGCGGTGGTCGTCGACCCGGCTGTCCCGTGGCGGGTCGAGACCGAACCGCATTTCGGCAATCGTCTGCTGAGACTGCGAGCGTCGTCTCCGGCGCTGCATTTGCGCTACATGGGCAACGTCGAGGTCGAGCACTACATGGCCGAACCCGCGCACGTGATGTCGGTGCCGATTGACGAATTGCCGCCGCACACGCTGCCGTTCCTGTGGTCGAGCCGCTATTGCCAGGCGGACCAGGTGCAGGAGCTCGCCTGGCGCGAATTCGGCAACATGACCCCGGGATTCGCACAGGCCGATGCCGTATGTCGCTGGGTGCGCAGCCAGGTGGAATTTCGCGTCGGAACGTCGACGGTGCGCACGTCAGCGCTTGAGACGCTCGAGCAGCGGATGGGCGTTTGCCGCGATTTCGCGCATTCCACGATTGCAATCCTGCGCAGCCTCAACTATCCGGCGCGCTTCGTCACGGGTGTCGATTACGGGGCAGAAGAGTCGCTCGGCCCGCCCGATTTCCACTCGTACGTCGAGGCGTGGATCGGGGACCGCTGGTGGCTGTTCGACCCGACCGGCATCACGCCGCTCACCGGACTGATCCGGATCGGCACGGGTCGGGACGCGGCCGACGTTGCGTTCGCAACGATGTTCGGCAGAGTCCGCGGCAACATGCCGCGCGTCGCGTTCGCGGCCGCCGAAGACCCCGCCGCAGGCATCACGCGTCCGCAGGCGACAACGCTCGCGGTATCGACCGCGACTCAGTAGCACCTGAAGCAGCGCCGTCCCCAGCGCCCGCGCTAGCGCAGCAAACGTTTCTCGGCCTGCGATTCCGCCCGCGTAGGACTGACTGCGACAACGGACTCTAGCCCGGCCGACTGCACGAACAGCGCGGCGCCGACTGCACACCGAAAATGGGCGCGACACAATGGCCCCCACGTCGACGCCCTACGGCGAGACCCGCGGTCAGGACGAATTGCATGGCGACCGTCGTGCAGCAGCAACGAATGAGGAGGCTTCATGCAGAGGCAGGACGACAAGGGCCAGCTAGGCAGCCGTCAACAAGGGCAGCAGAACGATAACCGCCCGCAGCAGGATCGCGATCTGCAGCGCAGCAAGCAGAGTGATCGCGGAGGTGCGCCACAAGACGGCGGGCGTGACCGGCAGAACAGTGGTTCGCCGCAGCAGGACAGCCAAAACGTGTACGGCGAAGGCAACTACGCGGCGTCGAGACAGTACAACGATGCAACGCGCGAGTTCGTTGAGTCCGGACGCGTCGAGCAGGCGGCACGCGATGCCGCGCCCCAGTCCGATGCCGATGCACTGCAGATGCAGGCCGCGGAGGACGAAGGGAAGCGCCACGCCAAAGGCGAGGATCCGGCCCTTTCCAAGCGCGGAAGCCTGCCGCCCGATCAACCCAATGCACCGAAGCCCGGGAAGGATTAATCGAAATGGCTACGCAAATGGTCAACACCACGCACTCGGCGCTTAACGCTATTCCGTTGCTCGACGCGAGCAATCTCCCGTCCGCGGACGACTGGGCCATCCTAGAGGCACTCCAGTACGACGTGTCCGGAGACACGGACCTCGACGATCGTTTCGGGCGGTTCCGGTTGGCCGCTTCATTCGACGAGTAAGACCCGCATCATCGCGTTTCTGCGATCGCGGATTTGTTCATCAACTGCTGAAGGAGCTTTGCCATGTTGCAGTACGCTGCGGTGTTCTTCGTGATTGCGCTGATCGCGGCAGTCTTCGGCTTCACCGGCATTGCAGTCGGTGCCGCCGAGATCGCCAAGGTGCTGTTCTTCATCTTCCTTGCGCTGTTCGTGATTTCGCTGCTGGTCGGAATGTTCCGCCGGTCGCCGTAACGTCGCGCGGAACTGTCAGGACCAAGCAGCAGGACCAATTAAAACGATGTTGTAACAAGCAGGACCGTTTACCTCGAAGTGCCCCCGAACGGCGAGTTCGGGGGCTTTTTTTTCTCTTCTTTCTTCAGTAGGACCAGCGCGTCCTCGGCGGTCGGGTGGCGAAAGCCGACGGCGACGACTGGTCGAGCTTAGTCTGAGCCTCGACCCATAGGGTGCGCGCCGCCATTCGACGCGGATCGACGAAGATCGCGCGCTGCGCTCGCGCGCGTGCTTCCCCGTATCGTCCGGCGTCGATCAATGCGCGCGCGTCGCTGACGAGCTGGTTGTATTGCCTCGCTCGTGCAGCCTCCTCTCTCACGGGCGCGTCATCGTAGAGGTCCGCACGCGGCATGATCGTTGGACGACCTGACGGATCGCCGAACGTCGATCCGTCGCGCGTGGAGGGTATCGGCAACACAGGTGATGCCGAACTCACGACGGGTGCTTCGCTTTGCCGAGGTGCAGCGGGCCGCGGCGGTGCCTCGGACACCGGGACCTCGCGCGCGGCCACGCTGCCTGTTGGTGCCCTCGCGGGCCTGATGGGCGGTTCGGGTTGTACAGGTGCAGCGAACGCGGACACCGGCGCCGTCGCCCGCCTCACGGGCTGTTCGCGTTGCACAGGTGCGGCGGACGCGGACGGTTGTGCCCGGCGCGCCTGTGCAATCTCCGCATCGGCTCGCGCCGTCGCCGCGCGTCGTTCCGCTTCCGCGGCTCGCTCCTGTTGCTGCGATTTGAGCCTTCGCTCGAGCTGCTGCACGACCGACGCGGTGACGGGCTTCAACGTTTCGGGGCGATCGGGGTGACGACCCGGCGCGATGAAGAGCTCGAGCTCGCCTGTCGCACTGATCGCGTACCAGACCTTCGGTTTGTGCGTAACGGTATCGAAGAAGACGGTCTTACGCAGCTCGTCGAGCGATTCCACGCGCAGTTGTTGCTGTTTCGGCATCGTTTGGGCACCGCTGCGAACCACCACAAGCGGCGAGTCGAGTCCGAGCTCGCCGAGGTCCGGAACAAAGAGCACGGCGAGGACGGCGCCTGCGAGCGCAACGCCCGCACTCGCGCCTGCGATGCGCAGCGCGCTCGCCACCGCTCGACGTGCCGGCTTCTGCGAATTGGGGAATCGTCTCATCCGGTATAAGACAGCGCACCGGTACAATAGATCGCATCGTCATCGCCCGACTTTCGCTACGGCCGCTTCATGCTGTTGATGCTCGACAACTACGACAGTTTCACCTGGAACCTCGTCCAGTACCTCGGCGAACTTGGCGCCGCAGTCAAGGTCGTGCGCAACGACGCGATCACGCTCGACGAAATCGAAGCATTGGCGCCTACGCACATCGTCATTTCGCCGGGACCTTGCACGCCAAACGAGGCGGGCGTCTCCGTGCCCCTCATACGCCGCTTCGCCGGCAAGATGCCGATCCTCGGCGTGTGTCTCGGACACCAGGCGATCGGCCAGGCCTTCGGCGCGAGGGTCATTCGTGCCCAGCGCGTCATGCATGGGAAGCTGTCGTCGATCGTTCATGATGAGCGGGGCGTGTTCACCGACGTTCCCTCGCCGTTCAATGCAACGCGCTATCACTCGCTCGCAATCGAGCGGGACAGCCTTCCTCCCGTGCTCGACATCACGGCGACGGCCGACGACGGGGAAATCATGGCGGTGCGCCATCGACAGCTTCCCGTCGAAGGTGTGCAGTTCCATCCCGAGGCAATCCTGACCGAGCACGGCAGGAAGCTTCTCGGCAACTTTCTCGCCGCGACCGTTTAAACTCCCGCTCCGGGCGGTCGTCCCAGACGGCCCTTGCATGACGGACGAGAAGCCATGGCCATCACGCTCCAGGATGCGCTGCAACGCGCGATTGAGCATCGCGAGATCTTCCACGACGAGATGCTGTCGCTGATGCGGCGGATCATGAGCGGCGAAGTGTCGCCGGTGATGATCGCCGCGCTGACGGTCGGCCTGCGCGTCAAGAAGGAAACGATCGGCGAAATTGCGGCTGCCGCGCAGGTGATGCGAGAGTTCGCCACGAAGGTCGACGCGGGCGACACCGCAAGCCTCCTCGACATCGTCGGTACCGGCGGGGATGCCTCGCACACCTTCAACATCTCGACTGCGTCGATGTTCGTGGCCGCCGCCGCGGGCGCGCGGGTTGCGAAGCACGGCAACCGCTCAGTGTCCTCGAAGTCCGGCAGCGCGGACGTCCTCGAGGCGCTCGGCGCGAACATCATGCTCTCGCCCGCGCAGGTCGCGCAGTGCATCGCGCAAACGGGCGTCGGCTTCATGTTCGCCCCCAGCCATCACGGTGCAATGAAGCACGCGGCGCCGGTGCGCAAGGAGCTTGGCGTGCGCACGATTTTCAACATCCTCGGGCCGCTCACGAATCCGGCCGGCGCGCAGAATCAGCTGATCGGCGTGTTCCATCCGGACCTCGTGGGTATTCACGTGCGAGTGCTGCAACGACTCGGCAGTCGCCGCGCGCTCGTGGTCTACGGTAAGGACGGCATGGACGAGGTGTCGCTCGGCGCGGCAACGATGGTTGGCGAGCTTCGCGATGGCGAGGTGACCGAATACGAGATTCATCCCGAGGATTTCGGCCTCCACATGAAGTCGAATCGGGGACTGAAAGTGGCCGATGCCGCCGAATCCAGGGAGATGG
>JBKPOL010000468.1:0-3504 GCA_046733075.1 Pseudomonadota bacterium
TTTCGCGAGCGTTTGGGTGCGGTCGATCCACGCGCGCCATTGGCCCTGGGTGAAGTCGCCGTAGAAGTGCAGGTGAATCCGCTGCGCGGCGAGGCGTGCGACATACTCGGGATGAACGCCGATCGGGCGGCCCGGCACGACGGTGTGGAACTGCCCGTCGACGCGCGAAAGCCGAGGGGTGGACGCCTCGACGAACCAATCGCGCTTCGGCAGATCGCCGGACTGGGATGAGTTACCGCCGCGGGAGCGTTACGCAGCAGGTGAGGGCGTGCACGCCGTGACCATGGGGGTGTACACGCGCAATGGCATCGTGTTTACGGCTGGCACCACGGATTGGGCACAGGTGCTGGAACAGGATCGCAACGTCGCCGCCATCACGCGCAACGTCGTCGATCGACTGCTGGCGAGCCGCACGTCGAAGGGCACCTCTGTCACGGCACGCAACCATGATTGCGGAAGCAACCGGCCATGATGGGGAACCGCCGAATCGCTGTTCAGACTTTCCCCTGTTTCTCGTCGAACCGGCCGCCGGTTGCGCCGTAGCAGTCCGTCTCCTGCTTGCCCGATTCGATGTCATCGAGCGCCTGCTCGGTCACGTCGTTCGGCTCGCCGGGACGATCGGTGCTTTCGTCACGCTCGTGCGGCATTTTCAGGTTGGAATAGCGTCGAGGAGGCGAGCGCGACGTGCGTGCGGTCGTGCCGGTTGCCACGTCCCGCTCCACGCCGAGATTGGTGGGCGGCTTCCCTGCGGGTCGCTGGCGCTTGCGCTTCACGATGCGCGGCTCTCCGCGGCCGCCGCTGCGCTCGTCTGTGCAAGCGCCGCCTCCAGCAAATGCACGGCAACCGACGCGATCGCATGGTCGTACCACGGCTGCGCGCCGCTCGCGCCGATGATCCACACGCCATCGCGGACCGCTCCCTCCACACGAATGTCGCCGGCGTTCAGTCGATCCGGGCACTGCGAGAGCAGCGTGCGGAGCGAGCGCCGCTCCCGCCAGCTCACGCGCGTCTTCTCGCGTGCGTACCACGCATAGTCTGCGTTCCAACCCGCGGGATCGCCGAAACTTCGCTCGAGCAGGATGGCATCCTCGAACGCGACGCGCCGATCGCAGGTGGGGTCCATCACGACGATATGCAGCGCGTGCTCGGCGCTGACCGCTTCATCGCGGAGGATTCGAACCACCATCGGCTCCATCGCGTCGAGCGTCTGCTCGACGATGCGCACGAGCAACGTGCGCTCAGCGCGTGCCGAGCGCGGATTCGCAACCACGTGCGCAGCCGTTCCGGCGGAGCACTGGTTGCGTGCTGCGCCGGCGGCGCCGGGTGCGACGGGCAAGTTCATTGAGCGCGCTATGCGATCGCCATCGACACTCGCTATGCCATCGACGTGCGGTCGAGCTCGGCTGCGAGTTGTCGCGCCCATTCGAGGTGCTTGCGCAGGCCGGGAAGCTGGCTTGCCGCGAAGCGCTCGACGCGCTCGCCCTCCTGGTTCGCGGCGCGCTCGAAGGCAAGCAGCGCCTCTTCCTGCGCGATGATGCCGACGTTCCGCGCGTAGGCGCGATCGAAGTCGTTGCCGGTCAGCGAAGCTAGCACGGCAAGGCGCGCCCGGAGCGTGTCGCCGACTTGAGATGGCAGCGCGACGTTGACGCTCTCTGCGAGCTGCTGCAGATCGGTGTCGATGGAGACCCGGTCGCGGAGCGTCGCTTCTGCGAAGCGTCGCACCGCCGCGGACCCGCCTCGTGCGATCGCGATTCGGCTCGCCTCGATTTCGAACAATCCCGCTTCGGCAGCAGTGCGAAGGAATTCCTGCTGTGCCGCCGGCTTGATCTCGGAGGGGCGCTCGCGCCCGGCCCATCCGGAGCGCATGGAATCAACGCCTATCGTGCGATATTCGGCGCGATCGCATCCACCTAGCACGGCGAGCGCAAGGGTCAGCGTCGATGCTGCGACCGACACTCGCATACGCCTGCCAATCGTCTCCCCTGGAATCCGTACGAATCGCATGGCGGGATGGCAGCAAGCGGCGTGCCGCTTGGAACCAAACACGGATCGCTTGCGTCGGATCGGCCAATTGCATTCGAAAACAGTTCGCAGGGCGCGGGCGCCAGCTGCCTCCAACCGGCGGGAACGGGCAAAATTCTGCAATGGTTGGACGCTTCATTGGTAACATTTACCGCAGAGACGGATTGTTGACACAGGGTCGGATTGTCCGTCCGTGAAAGGCCGCTTCGTTGTTGCACCATAGGTGGGCAGGGCGATGAAGGTGCAGAGGCCGGACTTTGCGGGCGAAGGCCGCCCGGCCGTGAGCATGCTCGAGCTCTATACGAGCGTGTGGCGGTACGCGGCGGGCGGTCGCGTCCGATACCTCGGTGCGCTCGCGCTCCTCGTCGCGTCGCAAACGATCAAACTCCTCGTGCCGTGGCTCGCGGCGCAGGCCATCAATACGGTGCAGGTTGGCGGCACTGACCGGATCGTCAAGGCGGCTCTCATCACCGCATCGATATTTTTCGTCTACGTAGCCGCCTGGTCGATGCACGGGCCGGGACGCGTGCTGGAACGCCATGTCGGCCTCCGCGTCCGTCAGGCGGTCGCAGATGCACTCTACGCGAAGCTCGCAAGCCTGCCGCTCGCATGGCACGAGGCCCACCACTCGGCCGATATGCAGCAGCGTGCGAAGAAGGCAAGCGAGGCACTGGCGGACTTCACCGAGAGCCAGTTCCTGTATCTGCAGAACATCGTGAATGTGATCGGACCGCTCGTTGCGCTCAGCGTCATTTCGCTGTGGGTCGGCGCGCTCGCCGTCATCGGCTACCTGACCGTCGCGGTCGTCATCGTCAACTTCGACCGACGACTCGTTCGTCTCGTGCACCGCCAAAACGTGCTGGAGCGGCGCTACGCCGTGCGGATGCTGGATTTCCTCGGCAACATTTCCACGGTGCTGAGTCTGCGGTTGCAGCGTCTGTCGCGACGCCTCGTCGCCGAGCGGCTTGCGGAAGTGGTGGAGCCCGCACGGCGGCTGATCGTTCTGATCGAAGGGAAATGGTGCGCCGTTGACCTGCTGACGGTCGCGCTGTCGTGGTTCCTCGTCGGAATGTATGTCTGGCGGGTACAGCGCGGTGTCGATGCCGGCCCGCTTCTGCTCGGTGGTGTGTTCATGGTCTATCAATACGCGCAGCAGGCGGGTGGCGTCATTGGCTCGATGGCTGCCAACCTGCAGAACTTCTCCCGCTTCAAGGCCGATTACGCAACGGCCGAGCCGATCTGGAATGCGGCCGAGCCGGTCTTCGAAGGAAATCCCGTCAGCCAGGATTGGAAAACGATCCGGGCACTGGATCTCGAATACGGGCGCGTGCGTGCGGACGGCGTGCGCGGCGGCATTCACGGCGTCGACGTCACGCTGTATCGCGGGGACCGCGTTGCGCTCATCGGTCCGAGCGGCGGCGGGAAGAGCACGCTGATGCGCGTCCTCGCAGGACTCTACGATCCGCAGCGCGTGCAATACGT
>JBKPOL010000469.1:0-3833 GCA_046733075.1 Pseudomonadota bacterium
TGATCAGCGTGAGCGCGATCATGATCGGGAAGAGCGGCAGCAATGCACGATTGGCCTTGCCTGATTCCTCGATGGAACCGCCCTCCTCGATTCGGTAGCCCGCCGGCAGTTGCGCGATGATCGGCCGGAGTTCTTTCCACACGGCCGTCGACACGTCCGGCGGCTGCAAGCCCTCCGCAATGTCACCGCGCACGGTGATCGTCGGCGTGCGATCGCGTCGACGCAGGATAGGCTCTTCCATGCGGATGTCGACTGTGCCGATCTGCGACACCGGAATCCTTTGGCCGGCCGTTCCAACCAGCGTGAAATCGGCAATCCTGCTTGGATCGAGCCGCGCATCTCCGGCAGAACGGGCAGTGACTTCTACCGAACGAATATCCTCCCGGACGTCGGTGATCAGGATGCCGGTCAACAGGAACTGAAGTTGTTGAGCAACGTCGCTGGAGGTCAAACCGATGCTTTGCAGCCTGTCCTGATCGAGCGCAAAACGAAGCGAAGGCGTGCGCTCGCCCCAGTCGCTGTTGGTCGTTCTCATCAGCGGGCTGGCCTGCATTACCGCGAGGGCCTGCGCCGCGATGTCACGCAGCTTGTCCGGATCAGCGCCCATCACTCGGAACGCCACCGGGAAAGGCGAGTACGGGCCAAAGACTAGCTGCGTAACGCGCACGCGCGCTTCCGGTGCAATGCCGTCGGCCACAACCTGACGCAGCCTGAATTTGAGCGCTTCGCGAGCCTTTTCGGTCGGGGTCAATACGATGATCTTCGCAAACGAGGGATCGGGTAGCTCCGGTGCCATCGCGAGGTAGAAGCGCGGGGAGCCCTGGCCGATGTAGGTCGTAACGATCTTGGCTTCAGGCTGCCTGGCGAGCCAAGCTTCGACCTTGGCGCTGGCGGCACTTGTCTGCTCGATCGATGTTCCATACGGCATCTGCACTTCGACCAGCACCTCCGGACGATCGGAAGTCGGAAAGAACTGCTTCTTCACCACGCCCATCCCCAGTACGGCGATGAAGAAGGCAGCAGCCACGCTGCCCGCGACCCACCATTTACGGCGAATCACGAAACCAAGCAGCCGACGTAAGCGGTTGTACCAGGGGGTGTCGTAGATTGCCGCGTGCCCGCCCGCGCTCGTCTGGATATTCGGCAGCAGCCTTACCCCCAGATATGGCGTGAATACAACGGCAACGATCCAGGATGCGATCAGCGCGAAGCCGACGATCCAGAACATGTTGCTGGTGTACTCGCCAGCGGTCGACTTGGCGAAGCCGTTCGGCATGAAGCCGATCGCGGTCACGAACGTGCCGGCGAGCATCGGTGCGGCCGTATGACTCCATGCGTAAGCCGCTGCGGCGATGCGCTCGTAGCCTTCCTCCATCTTTACGACCATCGTCTCGATTGCGATGATCGCATCGTCGACCAGGAGTCCCAGCGCCAGGATCAACGAGCCGAGCGTGATCCGGTCGAAGTCCTTGCCAGTAGCTGCCATGACGATGAACACGGCAGCCAGAGTTAGAGGGACCGCAGCCGCGACGACGATGCCGACGCGCCATCCCATGCTGAGAAAGCTCACCAGCATTACCACGCCGAGCGCGACGAAGAACTTCACCATGAACTCGTCGACGGCGCCCCGAATGTTGACGGACTGATCCGTGACCTTCGACAGATCCATCCCGAGCGGCATCTCCGCGTTGATTGCCGCTGCTTCCCTATCCAGCCGCTTGCCAAGGTCCAAGCCGTTCCACCCTTCACGCATGACTACGCCGAGCAGCAACGCGGGCGCACCGTTGTTGCGAATCACAAAGGTCGCCGGATCCTCGTAGCCGCGCTTCACTTCGGCGACGTCGGAGAGCTTCAAAGTGCGGCCTTGCGCGACGACGGGCGTATTGCGTATGTCATCCAGATTGTCGATAGCGCCGTCCAGGCGAACGAAGACTTGAGGACCCTTCGCTTCGATCGAGCCCGCGGACGTCATCACGTTGCGGCTGTTGAGCGCGACGAACATCTCTCGAGGGGACACGCCCAGTGTTGCGAGCCGGCCGTAGGAGAACTCGACGAAGATCCTTTCCGCCTGCTCGCCGATGATGTTCACCTTCTTGACGCCGGGCACATGCAGCAGTCGTTGTCGCAACGCCTCCGCTTCCCGGACGAGGTACCGATGAGGCTCACCCTTCGCCTTCAGCGCGTACAGCGCAAAGGTCACGTCGGAATATTCATCGTTGACCATCGGACCGATCACGCCACGCGGCAAACGCGGCGCCTCGTCGCCGAGTTTCTTGCGCGCCTGATAGAACTCCTCGGAGACGTCGGTGGGCGGGGTACTGTCGCGCAGTACCACCGTGGTGAACGCCAGGCCCGGGCGCGTAAAGGTCTCGGTTCGGTCATACCAGCGGAGCTCCTGCATCCGCTTCTCCAACCTCTCGGCGACCAGCTCTTCCATCTGCTTCGCCGTGGCGCCGGGCCAGGCCGTGATGACGGTCATCTGTTTGATCGTGAATTCCGGATCTTCGGCGCGACCGAGCGTCAGAAAGGTCACGACGCCGGCGATGGAAATGGCGACGAGCAGGAACAACGTGACGGCGCGCTCGCGTACAGCGAGGGCCGAGAGATTGAAGGCGCTCAAGACTCTCCCCCTCCTCTGGAGCCCTTTCCTGGCATGGCCTCGCCGCCGAGTCGCACCTGCTCGCCTTCGTGCAGCAGATGCACACCGAGCGCAACGACGCGATCGCCCACTTTGACGTTACCGGCGACCGAAGCCGCTTCCTGGCCGAGGCGAACGATTTGCACGGCACGCCACGTGACCCGCGGCGTTTCGCCTTCAACGAGCCATACGCCGGTACCCTTGCCGGAATCGAAGATGGCGCCGATCGGCACCTGCAGCGACGAATCGAGTTCCGCATCCGACAGCTGAATGGAGATGGTCGAACCCAGCGGCGCGTCGGTCAGACGACCGGCCAACACGAACCGAGCCTCGAACGTTCGAGTCTGACGGTTCGCTGCGTCCGACAACTGGCGAAGTTGCGCAGAACCTGTCAGGCCACTTCCGTACAACGTTGCGCGGCCTGTTGTTCCGATCGCCGGGCGCAGGGTCTCGGGAAACTCGATGATCGCCTCCCGAGGCCCGGCATGCGCCACGCGCACGACGACTTGACCAGCAGCAACAACCTGCCCCGGCTCCGCCAGGGTATCGACGACGATGCCGTCCGCATCGGCCAACAGGACCGCGTAGCTCGTCTGGTTGCGGGCAACGTCAGCTTGCGCTTGGGCCGCATTGAGCTCGGCTCTTGCCGAGTCGGCGTCCGCCTTGACCTTGTCGTAGGCCGATCGCGAAACCGCACCTTTGGCAACAAGCTCGCGGTATCGCGATTCCTCTTGCGAAGTCTGGCGCACGCGCGCGTTGGCGGCGGCAACGGCCTCTTCCTGTGCCCGCATGGCAAGCCCGAGGTCCCTGGGATCGATACGCATCAGCGGTTGCCCGCGCCGAACGGTTTGGCCCGTATCAACCAAGCGTTCCAGCACCTTGCCGGAGACTCGGAAACCAAGATCGCTCTGCACGCGGGCCGCGACGATGCCAGTGAAGGAACGCGCAGACGCGGTGGAGATCTTGACAGTCTGTGTCCGTACCATTGGAGGCTGCGTCCGCGGGTCAATGGAAGAAGCGGCCTCGGTACAGGCCGCCAAGACGAAGGGCAACAGGCCAATGATGGTAATGAGCGGAACCGGCCAGCGCTGCAGCATCGAAGTCTCCTCGGGATGAAAGGCGCTGCCGCTAGTCATCGTCGTGGTTCCGGGTCCCACATGTCGGCCAATCCATACGAGAAAATTTTCCATCGCTA
>JBKPOL010000470.1:0-8747 GCA_046733075.1 Pseudomonadota bacterium
CGTTGAACTGCTTCGACTCCCGCAGAATCTCCCTCAGGATGTCGTAGCAGATCGTCTGCGCGGTCTTCATTTCGCCGCGCCCTCCGCACGTCGGACATGTCTCGCACAGGATGTGCGCGAGCGACTCGCGCGTCCGCTTCCGCGTCATCTCGACGAGGCCGAGCTGCGTGAAGCCGTTGACCGTCAAGCGCGTGCGGTCCTTCTCGAGCGCCTTGTCGAGCTCCGCGAGCACTGCCGTGCGGTGGTCGACGTTCTCCATGTCGATGAAGTCGATGATGATGATGCCGCCGAGATTGCGCATCCGGAGCTGGCGCGCGATCACCTGCGCAGCCTCCAGGTTCGTCTTGAATATCGTGTCGTCGAAGCTCCGGCCACCGACGAATCCGCCGGTGTTGACGTCGATCGTCGTCATCGCCTCGGTCTGATCGATGATGAGGTAGCCACCGGATTTGAGCTCGACGCGCCGCGCGAGCGCCTTCTCGATCTCGTCTTCGACGCCGTGCAGATCGAACAACGGTCGCTCGCCCACGTAATGGGTCACCCGGTCGTAGAGCGCTGGCGTGTATTCGCGCGCGAAGTCCTGCATCTTCCCGAACGTTTCACGTGAGTCGACGAGCACGCACGACGTCTCCTCGGTCGTCATGTCGCGCAATACGCGCTGCGCGAGGTTCAGGTCCTGGTAGAGCAGCGTCGGCGCGGGCACGTGCGACGCGCGTTCGTTCAGGTCGCGCCACAGCTTCGTCAGGTATTCGATGTCGGTGGCAAGCTCGCGCTCGCTCGCCGCTTCGGCCATCGTGCGGATGATGAAGCCGCCGGCCGATCCTTCCGGCAAGAGCGTCTGCAACTTGCCGCGCAGGCTTTCACGTTCCTGCTCGTTCTCGATGCGTTGCGAGATCCCGATGTGCGAGTCCTGGGGCAGATAGACGAGCAGCCGCCCGGCGAGGCTCAACTGCGTCGACAACCGGGCGCCCTTCGTGCCGATCGGATCCTTGATCACCTGCACGAGCAGCGTCTGACCTTCATGCAGGATGCGCTCGATGGGCCGGTGCTCGCCGTGGCCGTTCTGCCGGTGCTCCCAGATGTCCGCGATATGCAGGAATGCCGCGCGCTCGAGGCCGATCTCGACGAACGCGCTCTGCATTCCCGGAAGGACGCGCGCAACGCGCCCCAGACATATATTGCCGACGAGGCCGCGGGCGCTCGCACGCTCGACGTGCAGCTCCTGCACGACACCCTGCTCGAGCATCGCAACGCGCGTTTCCTGCGGCGTCACGTTGATCAGAATCTCTTGCGTCATCGTAATCGGAGTGCCGGGAGTCGCAGCACCGGCCTGCTCACGCTCACGCGCAGCGCCGGCAAGGTGAAGCATCGTTATGGTCGGAGACGGACAGCGTTGCCTGCGGGAACGCGCTCCGCGGCGCGACGGTTATAGCACGGCGCAGCGGGACGCGCGCAGCGGCGGCCGCCACGCGTGAGCTATCATCGTCTCGCCCTTGGGTCGAATGCGCATTCGATCGCGACCGAGGACTTATGCAGACAGCGAGACTCGAAGGCGTTTACCCGATCGTTGCTACGCCATTCCGTTCGGACGGCGCCCCGGATTTCGAGGATCTGCGTCGGCTCGTCGAGTTCATCGTCGCGGCACGCGTCGACGGCGTCGTCTTTCCGGGGGTGGCAAGCGAGTTCGATACGCTCGCAGCCGATGAGCGTCGCGCCCTTGTGCAAGCGACGGCCAGCGCGGTCGCCGGGCGCGTGCCGCTCGTGGTCGGCGTCTCGGCCGCAGATGCCACGACGGCAGCTGCTCTCGCAAGGCAAGCGCGATCGCTCGGCGCCGCTGCCGTGATGGCAATGGCGCCGCCCGCGATGCGCGGCAATCCCGTCGCGCAGCTCGACTACTTCCATTCGATTGGCGAGCACGGCGCGCCGATCAACCTGCAAAATGCGCCCGCGCCGACCGGCTGCGGTCTCGCGCCGGAAGAGTGCCTCGAGCTCGTGCGATCGGTGAGTGGAATCGAGTATGTGAAGGAGGAAGCGCTGCCTTCGGGGCAGCGGATTACGAAGCTCCTGGCTGCGAATCTTCCTCAGCTGAAGGGCGTATTCGGAGGGGCAGGGGGCCGCTATATCACCGATGAGCTCGCGCGCGGTGCTTGCGGCACGATGCCGGCGTGCGAGCTTGCCGACCTCCACGTCGCGCAGTTTCGTGCGCATCGCGTCGGAGATCGGGCCGGTGTCCGGCGTTGGTACAACCGAATGCTTCCGCTGCTGAACTTCCAGGCGGTGTTCCGCATGGCGATGACGAAGGAAGTGCTGCGTCGGCGTGGCATCATCCAGGCCACCCATGTTCGCGCGGCGGGGCCGTCACTCGACGAGGGAGACCTGCGCGAGCTCGATCAATTGCTGGCGGACATCGACGATCTGGTGCCGGCTCGTTCATCCCAAGGACTACGACATGTCGAACCTCGTTAGCCGGGCCGCGGTCGCGGCCTTCCTCCTCGCAGCGGTCGTGCTCGCACCCGCGTCGCGTGCGCAGACGACGCTCGATTTTCCGACCTGGCAGGCGGAAGAGCCGGGCGTCTCGACGTGGTGGAAGGACCTGATCGCCGCGTACGAAAAGCGGTATCCGGACGTGAAGATCAACATGCAGCAGGTAGCGTTCGCGCAGTTCGTCAAGCAGATGACCGTCCGCTTCGCCGCGGGCAACCCGCCGGACATCGTGCATCTGCCATCACGCGACTTTGCGAGCTTCGCCGACCAGGGATGGCTCGAGCCGCTCGACGAGCGTCTCAAGCGAACCGACATTCCCGCGACGTGGCCGCCGCTGCAATCGGAGATGCAATGGAACGGCAAGACGCAGGGCGTACTGCTGATGGGGTACGGCGGGATGCTGTTCTACAACGAGCAGAAGCTCAAGGATGCGAAGCTCGGCGTGCCGAAGTCGCCTGACGATTGGCTGGCGGCGATGAAGGCGACGACCGATGCGTCGAAAGGGCAGTTCGGCTTGTCGACGATCACTGCCGAGCATCCGAACATGGTCGTGGAAATGGCGAGCTGGGTCATCGGCTCCGGCGCGGACTGGTTGAAGGGCGGCAAGTACAACTTCACCGATCCGGCGGTCGTGAAGGCGGTCGACGGTTGGCGTCAATCGGTCGCTTTTGCGCCGAAGGGGACCAATTCCGCGACGGCGCGTCAACTCTTCGTCGACGGCAAGGTTACGTTTTTGCGCGACGGACCTTGGGTGTGGAGCGCGCTTGCGAAGGCGCCGCCCGACGTGCGGCCCAATCTGAAGATCGGCGCGCTGCCATTCCCGGTGACGCCCGGTGGCGCATCGAACAGCCTGCACCTCGCGACGAAAACGGACGCGAAGAAGAAGGAGGCGGCGTGGAATTTCATCCAGATGGCCACGTCGCCCGAATGGCAAAGCCGTTACGCACTGACCGGTTCGCCTGCGCCGCGCAAGGGAGCGTTGACCGCCGCAGAGCTTGCCGCCAATCCTCACCTCAAGGTCATCAACGACGAGGCGGCGAAGGCGCATAACCTGTTTCCCGAGGTGCAGCCGGTGCGCGCGCAGTACAACGACTTCGCCACGCTCGTCACGAAGTCGGCGATGCGGATGATTTCGACGTCCGATCCCACGTCCAAAGTGCTCGCCGACTTGCAGGCGGAGTTGGCGAGGGAGCTACCGCTCAAGTGAGAGGTAGCCGTTCGCGTGCGCGCGATCGGCGCTGACGCGGCACCGCGCGCGCCGGTACGCGAGCGACGCCGGCCGACGCTCAAGGCGGCCGAACAGCGTCTCGCGTGGCTGCTGCTCGCTCCGGCGCTGCTCGCCATTGCGCTGCTTATCGGATGGCCGCTGTACGTCATCGTGCAGATGAGCGTGCGTCCGGGCAAGGCGCTCGCGATTTCCCAGTTGATGGCGCAGCCGCTCGGCACGGCGAATTTCGAGCGAGTATTGAATCAGCCCGCGCTCTGGCATGCGTTCGGTCACTCCGCCGTGTATACGATGGGCTCGCTCGTCCCGGCCTTCATCGCCGGCCTGCTGTTCGCGCTGCTGTTCCATCGTTCATTTCCGGCGCGCCGCTGGTTGCGCAGCATGCTGCTGCTGCCGTGGGCCGTTCCGGGTGTCGTCGTCAGCGTCACTTTCCTGTGGATGCTCGACGCCTCGTATGGTGTGGTGAACGCGGTTCTGCGCGACCTCGGACTGCTCGCGACCGATATCGCATGGTTCGTCGACGCTCGCACTGCAATGGCTGCAGTGCTGGTGCCGACCGTGTGGAAGAGCTTCCCGTTCTTCACCATCACGATCCTCGCGGCGTTGCAGTCGATACCCGAAACGCTCTATGAAGCCGCGCGGGTCGATGGCGCGACGCCGTTGCAACAGTTTCGCCATGTCACGTGGCCGGGAATCGCGGGGCCGGCGCTTCTCGCCGCGCTGCTGAACGCGCTGTGGACGTTCCGCGAGTTCGACATCATCTACGCCTCGACGCGCGGCGGGCCGGCCGGCGCCACGGAAACGCTCGGAATTCTCGTCTATCGCGAAGCGTTCGAAAGCTTTCGCTTCGGCACCGCCGCGGCGATCGGCGTGCTGATGCTCGCAACGGCGGCACTCTTCGTCGTGCTTTTCATGCATGTGCTGAAGCGGGAGTTCGCATGACGCGCTTCTCGCTGCGCAAAGGGCTGTGGCTCTCGCTCGCGGTCCTCACGGTTGCCTTCGTACTTTCTCCCATTTACTGGATGCTCGTGACGAGCGTCCTTCCTTCGTCGCTCGTCCTATCGCGCCACCCGCCGCTCGTGCCACCCTTCGAGCGGATTTCACTGGACGCGTTCATCGAGGTGTTCCGGCGCCGGCCGGTACTGACATGGGTGATGAACAGTACGCTGGTTGCGGTGGGATCGACGGCGCTGTCGCTCGTGATCGCATCGCTTGCCGGCTATTCGCTGTCGCGCTTCACCACGCGGGCGCAACGCGTGGCCGGTGCCGCATTGCTGCTCACGAAGATGCTCCCCGGCAGCCTGATCGTGATCCCGTTCTTCGTCATGTTCACCACGGCGCATCTGATCGACACGCGCTTCGCATTGATCCTCGCGAACGTGTCCGTCGGCGTTCCGTTCGCAACCTGGATGATGAAGGGATTCTTCGATACACTGCCGCGGGAGTTGGAGCAGGCCGCGGCCATCGATGGATGCTCGCCCCTGCAGGCGCTGTGGTACGTCATCCTGCCGCTCGCGCGTCCCGGGCTCGCTGCTTGTGCGATCTACCTGATGATCGTCGCGTGGAGCGAATTCGTCTTCGCGCGCACGCTTGTGACCAAGTCCGATCTGTGGACGGTAACGGTGGGACTGCAGTCGTTCGTCGGCGAATATCTGGTGGACTGGCCCGCGCTGATGGCGGCGGGCTTCGTATCGCTTGCGCCGATGCTCGTTCTGTTCCTGCTGCTGGAGCCGTTCCTCGTGTCCGGACTGACGTCAGGCGCGGTAAAGCAATAGTCCGTGTCCTTCGGTCAATCCTCGAACACTACGGTCGGGCCGAACCAGCCGGTGAGCCGGTCGCGGCGTACAACTCCGCGGCGGGCGCGACGCGTCCATGCAGCGGCAGAATGCGGTCGACGGCGAGGTTGAGCTTCGCAAGATTCTCCACGAGGTTCGCATTGTTCGGGTCCACCTGCGCCGGCGGGGGACTGTTCGCCGGCCGCGGCGTGAACGAGTCCGCTTCGATCAGCAGCTTCTCCTTCGGCAGATAGACCATCAGCAGTGTGTCGCTGTGGTGGCTGTCGAACGTGCGATAGAGTTCCACGGCTCGTGTCGCGTCGCGAAGGACCATCTTGTCGCCGACCGGGATCACGCGCCCCTTTCTTCCCGACTTCGCCAGGTGGTCCGGCGCAATCACGCTCTTTGTCGCGAGCGTACGCTCAAAGTACTCCTTGTTCTGCGCCTGCGTGATGATCGTCGCGCCCTCGCCGGCCGCTGCGCGCACGCCGCCCGAATGGTCGAAGTGATGATGCGAGTTAACGACGTAGCGAATGGGCTTGCCTTGCGCAATCTTCTTTACCTCTTCGATCACCGGTAGCGTGCGGCCGTCGTTGAGCGGCGCCTCGACGAGGATCATGTAGTCCTTCATCTCGATGGCCACGCTATTATGCGAGCCGCCCGCGATGAACCACACGCCGTCGGCGACCTTGTCGACAGTCACCCGCTCGGTGGCGGTGCGCACGGCGTCCGGCAGCGCGATGTCGGCCGGCGCATTGGCAACGACTTCATTCACCGTGAGGTCGAGCGTGGGGAAACCGCCTTGCGACTGTTTGATCCGCGTCGGGAAGGCGAATCCGCCGAAGTCCGCGTAGCCGTCGTAGGTCGTGACGACGTCCGTTTCGCCAAGCACGGGATCGGGGATCCGCGATTCGACGCGCACGACGTGTCCATTGTCGACGTAGGCGATGGCGCGGAATCTGGAAGGGTCAGTAAACGCGATCGTCGTCATCGATCTGCCGTCGACCACGCGCGTGGCGACTTTAGCGTCGTTGCGAAGCGCCGCCTTCAGCACCCCATACGGCGTGATCCACAACTGATGGAACCGATCGACGACGAAGCGCGGACCGGGCGCGGGACCCGCAGCGGTCTGATTCCAGGCAAACGTGCCGTAGAGATACTGCTCGTTGCGTTGCGCACCTGTATGAGGGTAGCCGCCGCCGCCCGTCGCTTCTGCGCGAGTGAGAACGATCTCCTCCTTCATCGCGCCTGTTTGATAGTTCACTGTGCGCGCCCACGAATTGAGCTTGATCTTGGGCCAGGCAAGACCGGGCTTGTAAGCCTGGCCGAACGACCATCCCCAGCCCTCCCCTGCGTAGCGAATCGATCTGACCTCGCTGGCCTTGAGGCCGTTCGCAACTCGCTCAAGAGCTGGATCGGCCGCGAAGGCGGAGGAACCGAAGGCAAGCAGGAAGACAGCGACCGAGAGCTTGGATGACATGGCTCCTCCAGTGGAATGCCGTTTATGGCGTCACGCTTAAAAACAGGGGCACGAGAGCTTTTCTTCCATGCACCCGCTCCCGCGTTCCGATGGGCCGGGTTGAGGTCATCGCCACTCGAGCGGCCACGCGCGCTTCAGCGGGGACTCTTCCGAGCCGCTCGCCGTAGACTTAAGTTAAATTGATTCGCGGGAAATCAGTGCCTTATGGTTCCAAGGTGCTCGCGCTTCGACAGCGTTGAGCAATAGGCGACGAAAGCGTTGTTGTTGCTCGCCAAGCACACGGTGACCGGCATGACTCGCAGCGCCAAAGACAATCTGAACGAGTTGCTGGAAAATCGAGTCGTTGAGCTCCACGCGATCACGCGTGCCGACATGGGCCGGTGATTCTCGCGAGGCTGGTCCCCGCATTAACGTCCGAAAGAACTCGGTGTTCCAGGAAGCCCGCAAGGTCGTTCCCGAGCGCGACGCGTTCCGTAGCGGCGCCCGACTAGCGACGGCCGCGCACCCTTGACTTCCATAGGCCCCACCGACGCTCGGACGCTGCGTTGTGAGCCCGACCCGCTGACATCTGAGCAAGCGGTAGACGTTGGCGCGACGCTAAGCCGTGGACTGAACCCTGGGCGCGCGCGACTGACTTATGCGCTGCTGCTCTCGCTGCTGATCCACGCCTTGTTGTTGAGTCTCACCTTCGGTGGCCGGGGTTGGGTTCCGGGCTTTGGTTTGCCCTGGCACATTCGAAAGTTCGGCGTATCCGAGCTGCGCGTCGTACTCGTTCCGCCCGACACAGTTGTTCATTCGCCCGTCACGCCCGCGACGAAGCCGTCGCAGCAAATAGGACTTGAGCAGCCTGTGGCCGGCGGGCCAGTGCCCGCGCCATCGGTGTCCCAGGCGCCACCGACGCCGGGCCGTTTGCCGCAGCGATTGTGCCCGGGGGGAGCGCGAACTCCGACGCTAAACCAGGAACGACCGCGGAACCAAGAACAGAGGCAGAGACGCAGACAGATGCAAAATCAAAAACCGATGCAAGACCAAATACAGATGCAAGACCAAATACAGATGCAAAATCGAATACAGATGCAAAATCGAATATACAGGCACCCAGCACAGATGCAAAACCAAACAACGGCCAAGCAAAAACAAAAGCGAAACTAAGAACAGAAACCAAACCAAGAGCAGAAGCCAAACCGACGGCAAAGGTCAAACCAAGGACGGACAAGTCGATTGCAGACGCCGTAGCCGGTGCTGCAACTGCAAAGGCGCCTCCACGCGCCAATCGGCCACGTGGGGCCGCATTGCCACCCGTTCCCCCGCCCGATGTGATGGCCCTGGAGCGAAGCGAGGAGCCCACGTGGACAGTACCGCCCACTCCAGCGACGCAACTGCCCGACATCGGCGCGGCGTCAGGTACTTCCAGTCCGGAGGCCCCGACGCCATCGCGCAACGATGCGGGCGATGCGCCGGGTGCGGCAATCGAGCGGGAGGGTTCGCAGAAAGCCCTCGAACCGCCCAAGCCCGAGCCTTTTGAGCACGAGGGGCAACGACAGCAGGAGCAGTTGGAGGCGCTACGACAGGAAGCGATCCGCCAGAAGGTGGCTGACGCCGAAACTGCGCGGCTCGAGGCCGAGCGCCAGGAAGCGGCGCGAGCAGCGGCCGAGCAGGAGGCACAGCGGCAAGAAGCCGCTCGGCAGGAAACGGCGCGCCAAGAAGCAGCGCGCCAAGAAGCAGCCCGTCAAGAAGCAGCCCGTCAAGAAGCAGCCCGTCAAGAAGCAGCCCGTCAAGAAGC
>JBKPOL010000471.1:0-3010 GCA_046733075.1 Pseudomonadota bacterium
ACGTACCCGACCGCGTGCTGCGCGCGATCGATCGCCCGACGATCGATCACCGCGGACCGGAATTCGCGCAGCTCGGCCGCTCGATCCTCGATCGCATCGGCGCCATTTTTCAGACGCGCGAACCGGTGATCATCTATGCGGGCTCAGGCACGGGTGCGTGGGAGGCAGCGCTCGTGAACACGCTTTCGCCCGGCGACAGCGTGCTGATGTGCGAGACCGGCCACTTCGCGCTGTTGTGGAAGCGACTCGCGGAGCGCCTCGGCTTGCGCCCCGCGTTCCTCCCCGGCGACTGGCGACGCGGCGCTGACGTCCAGGCAATTCATGCGCGCCTCGCCGACGACACCGCTCACGCAATCAAGGCGGTCTGCGTGGTGCACAACGAAACGTCGACGGGTGTGGTCAGCGACGTTCCTGGTGTTCGCGCCGCGATAGACCGCGCGGCCCATCCCGCTCTGCTCCTCGTCGATACGATCTCGTCGCTCGCATCCATCGATTATCGTCACGACGAGTGGGGCGTCGACGTGACCGTCGCGGGCTCGCAGAAGGGGCTCATGTTGCCGCCCGGGCTCTCGTTCAATGCGGCAAGCGCCAAGGCGCGGGCGGCATCGAAACGCGCGACGCTGCCGCGCGCGTATTGGGCTTGGGACGAGATCATCGAGGCCAATCGCGAGGGCTATTGGCCCACGACACCGGCGACCAACCTGCTCTACGGTCTCGACGCCGCGCTCGACCAGTTGCTCGAGGAGGGGCTCGCGAACGTCTTCGCGCGGCACGCCCGGCATGGCGATGCGACACGAGCCGCCGTGCGCGCGTGGAACCTCGAGATCCTCTGCGCGAATCCCGCCGAATACAGCAACTCGCTCACTGCGGTTCTGATGCCGCAAGGCCACGATGCCGATGCGTTCCGCAAGCTGCTGCTCGAACGCTTCGACCTGTCGCTTGGCACAGGGCTGTCGAAACTCGCGGGCCGCGTCTTCCGCATCGGGCATTTGGGCGATTTCAACGACCTGATGCTCATGGGCACGCTCGCCGGCGTCGAAATGGGCCTTGGTCTCGCACGCGTGCCGCACCGACCCGCAGGCGTTGCCGCGGCCATGTCGAGCCTCGCGCACGCCGCGCCTCCCGTCATGCAGACCGACCGGGCGACAGTCCTCGCTTGATCGGCGGCCGGAACATGGCGCCTCGTTCATCGCTGCCGGGTTACCTCGCGCCGCTCCGCGATGCACTGATCGAGGCGCGCCGGTCGCACACCACCGTGGATCCGCGGGCGCTGCCCGTGCCGCAAAGCGACGCGGACGCGTACGCGGTGCAGCATGCGGTCGCCGAGGCCTTCGAGTGGTTCCGAGCGCCCGCCAAGGCCTGGAAAGTCGGAGCGGCAAGCCGTACGGCAACGCCGAGCGCGGCGCCGTTACCCGCAAACACGGTGGTGGACAGCCCGGCGACGTTTCCGCGAAGCACGTTCAATCGCATCCTGATCGAGGGCGAGATCGCGTTCCGGCTGCGCGCCCCACTGCGCGCGGAAGTGCCGAACGACATGCTCGATGCCGTGTCGGCGAGCATCGGCGATCTCGTCGTCACGATTGAAGTCGTCGACCCGCGCTACAGCGATCTCGACGCGGCCGGTCCGGCATTGCGACTCGCCGATCAGGGGTTGAACGGTGCGCTCGTCGTCGGCAGTGGCGTTCCGTGGCGCGGTTCGCTCGACTGGTCGGGCCAGAGGGCGATCCTGCGTCAGAACGGAAATGTCGTGAAACAGACACGCGGCGAGCACCCGCTCGGCGACCTGCTGTTCCTCGTGGAGTGGCTCGCCGGCCACGCCCAGCAGCGCGGTCCTTCGCTACCCGCGGGAACGGTCATCACCGCAGGAACATGGACCGGTGTTTTCGAAGCTGCAGCGGGCGATACGGTCGAGGTGGAATTTCCGGGCGTCGGAAGCGCGAGCGCACGTTTCGAATAGTTGGCTCTTGCGAATCGCGATCACCTTCCCGGACTGGCGATTCGCTTTCGCAATCCTTCTCAGTTCTCCAGCAGACGCTTCAGCTCGTAAAGCGCCGCCAGCGCGGCGCGTGGTGTAAGCGCATCGGGATCGAGTGCTGCGAGCGCCGCCTCGATTCGCTCCGCGCGCTCCGTGATGCCCGGCTCGCGTGCGGCGTGCGCTCCGCTACCTGCGAAGAGATCGTGCTGCGCATTATCGCGCGTGTTGAATTTGTCGAGCCGCGAGAAGTAGCGCTGCGCCTGCTTCAGCGTGTGCGCCGGCACACCGGCGAGACGCGCGACCTGGAGACCATAGCTGCGGTTCGCGGGACCTTCCTCGACCTGATGCAGGAAGACGATGCCCGGTCCGTGGCGACCCTTGGTTTCGAGGGCATCGAAATGAACGTTCGCGCAACCGTCGATCTCGGAAGGGAGCGCCGTCAACTCGAAGTAATGCGTTGCAAAAAGCGCGAGGCTGCGATTGTTCTCGGCGAGTCGATGCGCGATGGCCCACGCGAGCGCCAGGCCGTCGAACGTAGAGGTCCCGCGGCCGATCTCGTCGATGAGGACGAGGCTCCGCGACGTGGCGCGATTGAGGATGTACGCGGCCTCCGTCATCTCGACCATGAACGTGGACCGCCCGCCGGCCAGGTCGTCCGCCGCGCCGATGCGCGTGAAGATGGCATCGAGCGGGCCGACGCAGGCGTCGGCAGCAGGGACATACATGCCGCAACAGGCGAGCAGCGCGACGACCGCCGCCTGGCGCATATACGTCGACTTTCCGCCCATGTTCGGTCCGGTGATGATCAGCATCCGCCGCGTCGCGTCCATCTGCAGGTTGTTCGGTATGAACGATTCGACCTGGCGCTCCACGACGGGATGGCGCCCGTGCGTGCCCGAGATCAGCGTCGCGTCGGTGACGCGCGGTCGCACCAGACGCAGCGCCTGGGCGCGCTCCGCAAGCGCCTGCAAAACATCGAGCGTGCCGAGCGCAGCGGCCACCTCCTGCAGCGCCGGTATCGCCGGTGCAAGTTCG
>JBKPOL010000472.1:0-8304 GCA_046733075.1 Pseudomonadota bacterium
GAGTATGTCCTTCTCCTTGGCCTTCACCTTCGCCTGCAGATCGGGCGGCACCTTGCTGGCGAACGTTCCGAGAGGCGCAAGCTCCGATCCCTTGAACTTCATCAGCGAGTACTGGCCGTAGTCCTCAGGCTTGAACGTGCCGCCCTTGACGGCTGCGAGTGCGCGCTCGATCGTCGGCTCCATGTTCCACAGCGCCGACGCCACGACGGTCTCGGGATATTCGCGCTGCGTGTCGATGACGTTGCCGATCGCAAGCTTGCCGCGCTCCTTTGCGGCGTCGGAAACGCCGAAGCGCTCGGCGTAGAGAACGTCCGCGCCCTTCTCGATCATCGCGAACGCGGCTTCCTTGGCCTTCGGCGGATCGAACCATGATCCGATGAACGTGACCGTGAACTGCACGTTGGGATTCACTTCCTTCGCACCCGCCATGAACGCATGCATGAGGCGATTGACTTCGGGGATCGGGTAACCGCCGACCATGCCGATCCGGTTCGTCTTCGTCATGCCACCGGCGACCATGCCGGTCAGGTACGCGGGTTCCTGGATATAGTTGTCGAACACCGCGAAGTTCGGTGGTTGTGGCTTGCCCGAGGATCCCATCAGAAACGCCGTCTTCGGATAGTCCTTCGCCACCTTCCGCGCCGCGGCCTCGACGGCAAACGACTCGCCGACGATGAGCTGGTTGCCCTTCTCCGCAAACTCGCGCATCACGCGTTCGTAGTCGGCGTTTGCCACCTTTTCCGAAAAGACGTATTCGATCTCGCCGCGATCCTTGGCAGCATTGAGCGCCTTGTGAATGCGCGACACCCACTGTTGCTCGACCGGCACCGTATAGACGGCGGCCACCTTGGTTTTGGCCGGTGCTTGCGCCGAGGCGGTACCAACGGCGAGCGGAAGAGTGACGAGCGCGAGGATGAACGCGAGAGCGGTGCGACGTGTGTGCATTGCCGTTCTTCTCCGGTGATTGGCAGGCGGGCGATGACGGCGGGTCGCGCGATCGCCCGCATCTCGCCGTCGAAAGCGCGGGCACGAAGCGCAATGCTACAGGAGACGTGCGCACATCCGATAGGACGACGCAGCGTGTGCACAAGGCAAACTCGCCAGAGAGCGCCTAGGCGGTATGCGCAAAAAAGAGGCGCCGGATAGCGCCTCTGAGGGGAAGTCGACTTGTGTCGGAACGACTCAGTGGATCGTAAGCCGTTTCGGTTGTGCCGATTCGCTCTTGGGGAGCTTTAACATCAGAACGCCGTCGCGATAAGTCGCCTCCGCCTTGGAGTCGTCGATCTCGGCACCGAGCTCCAGCGTACGCGACAGCGAGCCGAAACGCCGCTCGTTCAGGATCATCCGCTCCTTGCCCTGACCTTGATCGACGGCATTTTCCCGCTTCACCTCTGCCGAGATCGACAGCGCGTTGCGCTCGACCTGAATGGTCACGTCATCCTTCTTCACCCCCGGCAATTCGGCGAACACGGTGTAACGGGTGTCATCCTCGAAAACGTCGACGGGAATGCTGCCGAACCGGCCTTGCGCCACCGCCATCTCGTAGGAGGGGCGGAGCATGCTCTTCACGACGCCCTCGAGCAGATCAAAGGGATCATAACGTGCAACGTCCATACAGCTTTCGCCTCCTTTCAAAGCGTTGTCGCCCGCGGCAGGGCTTCAGGTGAAGGTCCGTGCCGCAGGCAACGTTACAACCTTCGACTCAATACAGCCTTCGACTCGATACAACCTTCGACTCGATACAACCTTCGACTCGATACAACCTTCGACTCGATACAACGTTCGACTCGATACAACGTGCGACTCAACTGGTCGCGCGGTGCCACCACTTGTCGAACTCGATGTCGCGCAGCATCGCCCACGCGGCCATCGCTATGACAAGCAGGCCGACGATCACGGCGTTGAGGAAGATCGGCCTTTGCCCGTTGAAGCCAATGGCCCACGGCGAAAGAGCCAGCCAAACGCCAAACGCCATGCTGACGACCTCTTGCCAAGGACTCGGCTTGTAGAGAGCCCAGGCGGCAAACACCATGATCGCCAAACCAAGCAAGTGCGCGTTCCATGCGGCACCGGTAAAGTCGCCGTACTGCATCAACCACGGCGACAGGAAAAGCCACGCGCCAAGTGCGAGGTTGAGCCAATCCTGCCATCGCCTCGTCGTCATACCGCTCACCTTATTTCCCGATTTACCGCCATAGATTTCTGCAGGTGGAAAATGTTCCGATGCGCGCTGAAGGGTGAGTGTTACCTCACGGGGATCAGTCCGCTGCGGCGCTCGCCGGTCTTTGGCAACTCGATCTTCAGGACACCGCTTTTGAACGTTGCCTTGGCCTCGCCGACCGCGACATTCCGCCCCTCGCAGTCGTCTTTGTCGACGCCCGGAAGCTCGTGCGTCACCACGATTGCCTTTTCGGTTTCCTTGACCTCGCCGGGGAGTAGCCCCCAATTCGGGGAAGCTGGCTAGCGATTTTCCTTGCTCGACATCTCCTCCGCCGCGTCGCGGAATGAATTGCGTCAGCGCGTCGCCTGCACGATCCGCAAGCTGCCGCCAGCCATCGATCACGGTGTGAAAGGCGCGTTGCAAAACACGAGTGGACTTCAACGCGGCTGCCCTGATTGCCTCCATCACGAGAAACATCCCGATGGAAGAATTGAATTCGGGCAGGACGATTTCAAGCCACCCCGGCGTGCGGCAAAACTCGACTGCGCGCCGCACACGAAAACGCGGACGGTGTCTCCGTCCGCGTTCTTGTCAGCAAACGGCAGCGTGCGGGAGCACGCTCCGACCGTCAGGTTTTCGCGGGATTAGCGAGAGCGGTCCGTCTCGTCGCTGCTCCGTGATGTCTGCCCCATTCCTGCGGCGCCTGCAGACGGATTGCCCGAACCGCTGTACATCGTGCCGCTGCCCGATGCTTGCTGCGAGCCCGACGTACCGGATGCCGAGTGCTGACTCGCGCCCGTCGTCCCGCCGCTCGGCGACGACGTATGGATCGGTCCGCTGCTCGCGCTGGCGCCGACATGCTGCGTTCCCCCGCTGCCCGGCGAACCGGTGCCGCCGCTCGTGCTTCCTTGCATGGATCCGGTCGTGCCGCTGCCGTACGTGGAACCGCTGCCGGTTCCCACGTGACCCGCTTGCATCGATTCGCCGCTTCCCTGCGCGCCGGATGTGGACCCGCCCTCGCGGATCTCGAGCGTCCGCCCGCGCTGCTGCTCGCGCGGCGCCTCCAGCTCGATTTCGAGCACGCCATCGCGGAACGATGCGGTCGCCGACTCGGTGTCGGTGCCTTCCGGCAATGGGATCGTCCGGTAGAAGCTCCCGTAGCTGCGCTCGCTGCGATAGTAGCCGCGCTGATTCGTTGTCTGCTGCTGCTGGCGCTGCCCCTGGATGATCAGCGCATCCTGCTCGATGCGCACGTTGACGTCTTCGCGCTTGATGCCCGGCAGATCCGCCTGGACCACCAGCTTGCCGTTACGCTCGAATACCTCGATGTGGGGCGACCACATCGACGGCAGGTTTGCTCCGCTTTGCGGGCCCTCGCCCCAGTCCCGATCCTGGCCCATGGGAAAGAAACCGCTCCTGCCTCCAAGACCGAAGTTCTCGAAAAAGCGATCCATCTCCTCGCTGATGCGGCGCATCATCGAGAACGGCCCGGTACCGTAGGCTTCCTGACCGGACGAATACGGCGACGTCCCGTAGCCCCCGCGTCGCTGCAGGGCGCCGCCGGATTGTCCGGAACGCCCGCCCTGCCATGTGGACATACCTTGGCCGCCCTGGCCCTGCTGTCCCTGCCCGTATGCCCCTTGACCGCCCGACCCTCGACCGTACGACTCCTGGCCGCTGCCACCTTGTCCATACGAGCCGGCCTGGTTTCCGCTGCGTTGCACGCCGCTTCCCGTGCCCTGCTGCGACGTGGTACCCGACTGCGCGCGTTCCGCACTTTGTTGC
Source organism: Pseudomonadota bacterium (assembly GCA_046733075.1). Taxonomy (GTDB): domain Bacteria; phylum Pseudomonadota; class Gammaproteobacteria; order Burkholderiales; family Casimicrobiaceae; genus VBCG01. Next base: position 3,947 of record JBKPOL010000472.1, read on the forward strand.
CGAGACGCGCTTTCGCGCGAAGGATTTTCGTTGGTCATTGTCTTTCCTCCATAGAACGACTTTGAATGGACGCCCCGCGGAGCCGCGCACAAGCCGCACGAAAGAGCGCGGGCTTTGCGCGCGGTCGATCACGGCGTCCGCCGACGGACGTTTGAAAGCTGTACGTCGCCATAGTTTCGTAACGTCGTCGCCGAGCGGCGACGGATGACGCCGGGGGAAGAGACCGTTATCGGTGCGCGCCGAAAGCGTTGCTTCGCGCCGCGTCGGGATGACGGTTTCTGCGGGCCTCGCGCGAGAAAGCGGCCGTCTACGCGGCGCGCGGGAGCAAATGAAGGCGGCTCGTGCGCGGCACGCCCGCCAACAGGTACTCCATCTGATCGGCAAGGATGCGCCGATTGCGCAGGATGAAATGCTCGTGCCGGTTCGGAACATACGGCACGTAGATGAGCGGCATGTTCGCCTGTTCGGGCGCGCGATTTCCCTTCCGCGTGTTGCAGCTGCGGCATGCCGTCACGGAGTTCATCCAGGTATCACGGCCGCCGCGCGATGCGGGGATGATGTGGTCGCGCGACAGGTCGCGGTACAGGAACCGTCCGCCGCAGTACGCGCAAACCTGCCGGTCGCGCGCGAACAGCATCGGATTGGTGAGGCCCGGCGTGTGCGACAGCGGGCGCCCCGCGCTGCCCTTGATCGCGAGGATCGACTTCGTCGAAAGGCGGGAGCGGGATCCATCACGCTGCCACCCGCCCCTGAACTCGCGGACCACGGCCCCGATCGACCAGGCCACCATCTGCTTCGCGTGGTAAGTGATCGCTTCCTCCAGCTCCACCCAAGCTTGGGGGAGGCCTGCCATGTCGACGGTCAGGACGAGCGGGTCCATCAGCGGATTGTAGCCAACGTCGTGCCAGCGGTCATGCGTTGCCCACTCCCATGTCACCGTTGGCGACGGACGCCCGTTCGGCGGTCGAAGAGATGGCAGGCGTCCGACGCGAAGGCGATGTGCACGCTCTCGCCTTCCTTGACGTTCGGACGGTGGTCGGCGCGAAGCTTCACGAGATGACCCGCGACGTCGAGATCGACGATGGTCGAGTCGCCGAGATCCTCGAGGAGGTCGACGCGGGCCGGTACGCCGGCCGGCGCGATACGCAACGCGGCGGGCCGCACGCCGAGCGTCACCTCGCCGTCGTCGCCGGGCGGCGTATCGGGATGCAGCACGACGCCCGCCACATGCAACGCGCCGTCGCGCACCTCGGCTTCCAGCAGGTTCATCGGCGGACTGCCGATGAAGGCCGCAACGACGGCGGTTACCGGCCGCGCGAAGATGTCCTGCGGGCGTCCGACCTGGACGATGCGTCCGTCCATGAAGACGGCCACCCGATCTGCGATGGTCATCGCCTCTTCCTGATCGTGGGTCACGTAGACGGTGGTGACGCCGAGCGCACGCTGCAGCTTGCGCAATTCGACGCGCGTCTCGAGACGCAGCTTCGCATCGAGGTTCGACAGCGGCTCGTCGAGCAGGAAGAGACGCGGCTTGCGCACGATCGCCCGGGCCAGCGCACAGCGCTGCTGCTGTCCGCCGGACAGCTGACCGGGCCGCCGCGCGAGCAGATGGTCGATGCGGACCTTCCCCGCCGCATCGCGAACGGCGCGCTCGATCTCGTCCTTCGGCGTCGCGATCATGCGGAGCGGGAACGCGATGTTGTCGTAGACGGACATGTGCGGATAGAGCGCGTAGCTCTGGAACACCATCGCCACGTCGCGCTCGCCCGGCTCGCGGTCGGTGACGTCCTGGCCGTCGAGCAGCACGCGCCCCTCGGTCAGCGGCTCGAGGCCCGCGAGGATGCGCAGCGTCGTCGTCTTGCCCGAGCCGGAGGGACCGAGCAGCGCGAAGAACTCGCCCGGCTCGATGTCCAGGTCGATGCCATGCAGCGCGGTGAATGCGCCGTGCCGCTTCACGATGCCGCGCATGCCGACGCGTCCTTCGCCCTGCTGCCGCGAGACGGACGGGGCCGGGGGTACACCGGCAACCATCACGTGCGGCCACCACCTTTGACTGCACCCACGGTCAGGCCCTTGACGATGTGCCGCTGCGCAATGAGACCAAGCAGGATCACGGGCGCCATCGCGAGCATCGCGCCTGCGGCAAGCTTCGCCCACAGCGTCTGCTCGACGGAGATGAAGTTGAACATCGCGACCGTCACGGGACGCACGCGATTGCCGCCGAGCACCACGGCGAACAGGAACTCGTTCCATGCGTTCAGGAACACGAAGATCGTCGTCACCGCGATACCCCCGCGCACCTGCGGCAAGATCACGAACCATAGTGCGCGCCACCGGCCCGCACGGTCGAGCAACGCGGCCTCCTCCATTTCACGCGGTATGTCTTCGAAGTACGAGACCATGAGCCAAACCGCGAACGGCAACGAGAAGGTCAGGTAGATGACGATGAGCCCCGCGTAGGTGTCGAGCGCGCCGATCTTCTGCAAGACGAGGTAATACGGAATGATCAGGCCGACGGGCGGCAGCATCTGCGTCGCGAGCACGTAGAACCCCGACGCGCGCTTGCCGGGCAGCGCAAGACGTGCAAGTGCGTACGCAGCGGGAACGGCGAACAGCAGCGTCAGCAGCGTCGACGCGCCCGCGACGATCGTGCTCGACACGACGTTCGGCAGGATGCTCGTCGAGCCGAACAGCACATCGCGGTAATTGGCGAGCGTCGGGTCGAATATCAGCGACGGCGGGTACGCGAGGACGTCGCGCTCGGTCTTGAACGAAGTCAGGAGCGCCCACAGCACGGGGAACGCCCAGACGGCGAGAAGTGCGCCGGCCACGACGATGAGCGCCAGCGTACGCACGCGATGCGCGGTCATGACCACGCACGCCGCGCTGCATTCGACCGCGGGCGCCCCACTGCCCGTTTGCGCGGTGCATTCACCGTGCGCGCCGCACGCGGAACATCACGAACGAAACGACGAGCGTGATCGCGAGCAGCACCATCGCGAGCGCGGCGCCATAGCCGAGGTTCAGCTCCGAGAACGCGGTTCGATACGCGTAGAGATTGAGGATTTCGGTCGACGTGCCGGGCCCGCCGCCGGTTGCGGCGAAGATCGCGGCAAATGCCGAGAGCGCGATCATCGTTCGCATGATGACGACGATGACGACTGCCGGTCGTATCAGCGGCAGCGTGATGTGACGGAAGCGCTGCCAGGCGTTCGCGCGATCCACCCGCGCGGCCTCGAATACATCCGGCGGCAGCGCGGACAGGCTCGCGAGAATGACCAGGAACGCGAAGGGCGTCCACTGCCAGGTGTGGATCGCGATCACCGAGATCAGCGCGAGCTGCGGATCGCCGAGCCAGTTCTGACTGCCGAGACCGAGCGCCCGCGTAACGACATCGACCAGGCCGACGTCCGGCGACAGCACGAGCGTGCGCCAGAACAGGCCGACGACGACGGGCGCGAGCACGATGGGCAGAATCGCGGCGATTCGCATCGCGGCCTGGCCGCGCGGAATGCGCAGCACGAGGAGCGCGAGCGCAAGGCCCAGCACGACTTGCAGCACAACCGTGCTCGCCGTGTAGATCAGCGTGAGCCACAGCGAGTGCCAGAAGCGCGGATCGGCGCTCATGTGCGCGTAGTTGTCGAGGCCGGCGAATCCGGACAGCCACGGCATCGAGAGATCGATGCGCATGGCGCTGGTCCACGCAAGGTAGACGAGCGGCGCCGTCGTCGTGACGAGGAGGACGATGAGCGCGGGCAGGAACAGGAGCAGCGCGAAACGCCGCTCCCGCTGCTCGAGCGTGGAGGTCACGCCTTCAGGATCTGGTCGATGCGCGCCTGCGCCTCGTCGAGCGCTTCCTTCGACTTCTTCTGACCGACGAGCGCCGCCTGGATCGCCGTCGCCAATGTGTCACCGATCGCCGGCCACTGGGGCACACGCGGACGCCATTCGACGTCGGTGTCCTGCTCGAGCGACGCCAGCGCGGCCTCGACGAAGTTGGGTCCGATGTCCTTCGTCATTGCAAGGAACTCGGGCGATTTCCACAACGATGTGCGGTTGATCCCGGAGCGCTTCGCGGGTCCGGCAAACCTGTACGACGTGCGCGCCTGCGTTTCAGCGGAAGCCGCCCACTGAATGAAGAGCCATGTCGCGCGCTTCTGCTTCTCCGAAAGTGCGGAATTGATCGGAAAGCCCCAGTTCCAGATCGACGTGACGCGCTTGCCGGTCGGACCTTTCGGCCATCGCGCGAACGCGAACTTGCCGATCACCTTCGACTTCTCGGGATTCATGAGCACAGCGGCCGACGAGTGCGCATCGATGTAGCAGCCGAGCGTACCCTGCGAGAACGCGTCGGCGAT
>JBKPOL010000473.1:0-5953 GCA_046733075.1 Pseudomonadota bacterium
CTTCACGACGGATCCGACGGTGCAGCAGGCGATGATCGCGCGCGGCTACGTTGCGGAAGGTTATGGTGCCGGGCCTTTGGTCGTGGCGATGTGCTCGCCGACCGGGGGCGGCGCCGGGCTCGTTCCGGCATGCGTCGTCACTGCCTCCGCAATGTCTCCGAGAATCGGCTCGACAATCGTGGTGACAGCCGCATGCAGCAACGCGCCCACGAACTTCATGTGGACGGGCTGCGTGAGCTCGGCGGCAACGTGCATGGCCACGTCATCGACGGTGGGGCCTGCGTCGTATACGGTCGTCGCAACCAATGCTGCGGGCAGCAGCGCTCCTGCGAGCGTGACGGTGACGTGGGGCGCGGCGGGTGCCGTTCCGAAATGCACGCTCTCGCGTACATCGCAAACCGATCCGCCGACGGTGAACGGCAGTGTCGTGCTCAAAGCGAGTTGCGACAGCGTGGTGGGCAGCTACACGTGGAGCGGATGCTCGAGCACGAGCAACGTGTGCATCGCGCGCGAGACGACGGCGGGTGCGCACACGTACTCGGTCTTCGCGCGCAATGCGAGCGGCGCCAGTGCGCCGGCTACCATGACGCTCGGATGGGTCGCGAGCCCGCCGCCGCCCCCCGGCCTTTGCGGGTCGTTTCCGAGCTATCTCTACAGCGATCTCGGCAGCCAGAGCGGCCGCGTGGAGAGCGCTGCGCTCGTTACACCACCGGGTTTCGCATGGAACGCCGCATGGGCTGTCCGCTTCGTCGTGCCGGCGACGATCGGAACGCGCGTCGGCCGGTTGTCCGCGGCCGAATTTGCTGGAGAACCGACCTTCCGCGAAGCAACCGTCTCCCGCACGCCGTGCGACTTTCGCCCCACGGATCCGTCCGGTGTGAACGGTCCAGTCTCCCGGGCCTCCGGAATTTCCGTGACGAACCTCTTCACGGCGCAGCCGACTGCAGCTGGCTACCCGGTCTTGCAAGCGGGCGGGGCATACTTCTACAACCTTCGGAACTGGCAGCCGTCGACTTCGACGATCTCGTGTCCGACGCCGGGCCGCTGCGACGCGTTCGTCGAAGCACTGCTGCCCAAGTGACGTGTGCGTACGCGAAACATGCGCCTGCCCGGCAATCGGGAGGAGCTGCAGCGGACGCGCGCATCTCCGGTTCGATGCTGTATCCTCGATGCTGAACCTGAGGTGAAGAACGCGGAGCGGACCACCGTTTCGCCCCTGCCACGCACGAGGATCCGCACTTGGCCAAACCCAATTTCGAGTTTCAGAAGCGACAGAAGGAACTGGAAAAGAAGCGCAAGAAGGAAGAGAAGAAGCAGAAGAAGCTCGACCGGGCTGCTGCCGAATCGTCGCCAGCGGAGCCGGTGGTCGCGCCCCCCGAATCGAAGTAGCCCGCTGCGCGCACCCTTTGGCGCCCGCGTCTGAAAGGCGGTCACGACAGCCGCCGGCGGGTGCTGCATCAGGCGGGTAAGTCGATCCTGCGCCACACGGTCGCGTGCCAGGGTTGCCGTTCACGCGGCAAGCCCGGCGGTCGGTAGTACTCGTCGAGCAGCACAAAGCCCGCATCGCGCACGAACCTGTTCCACGTTTCCGGTTCGTGGTACGCGCCGTAGCGACCGCGATTCCAACCTTCTTCGTCGTGTCCGTGAGGATTCGACGCGAACAGCACGCCGCGCGGGCGCAGTGACGCGCGGAGCTCGCCGAGCACGCGCGGCAACGCTTTGGTCGGCACGTGGAATAGCGCAGCGTTGGCGAAGACGCCGTCGAAGCGCGCCGTGGGAAGATCGAGCGCAAGGAAGTTCTGCAGCCACACTTCGCAACCGCTGTACGCGCGCGCCATGGCGACGAACGTTGCCGCACCGTCGAGTCCGACGGCAACGTGACCCATCTCCTTGAACGTGCGAAGATCGCGCCCGGGACCGCACCCGAAGTCGAGCACAGTGATGGGCCCAGGATGTTCGATGTGCGAAAGCAGCGCTTCAATGTTCTGCCGCACGTCGTGGTCGCGCGTACCCGACCAGAACGCGTCTCCGTGCGCGTTGTAATACGCGAGCGTTCCGTCTTCGGCGTTTGGCTGGGGCTCGGACATCGGCGTCTTCCTCCAAGGCACCTTCAGCCTGCGTCGCCTGTCGCCGTAGTGGGTGCCGCTTCCGCCGTGTTCCGCGTCGGCCGTGCATCACGCGCCGACAGCGCGCGTTCGAGCACGCGTACCGCATGAATCGCCTCTCGCTGTCCCGTCGCGCGTGTTCCATCCGCGATCTGATGGCGGCAGCTCGTACCATCGGCGATGATCAGCGTGTCGCGGTCCGCGTTGCGTACCGCGGGAAGGAGCGAGGATTCGGCCATGCGCATCGAGATGTCGTAATGGTCTGCGGCGTAGCCGAAGGCACCTGCCATGCCGCAGCAGCTCGACTCGATCGTCTCGACGGTGAGTTCGGGAATCATGCGCAAGACAGCGAGGACCGCGGAAGCGGCGTCGAACGCCTTCTGATGACAATGCGCGTGAACGAGCGCGCGGCGTTGCGGTAGCGCAGCGAGCGGCAGGGCCAGCGCTCCGTTCGCGTGCTGCACTGCGAGAAATTCCTCGATCAGGAACGCATGCTCCGCCAGGCGTTCGGCCGCGTCGCCGAGGCGCAGCGCCAGGAATTCGTCGCGCAGCGACAACAGGCACGACGGCTCCAATCCGACGATTGCCGCGCCGCGCGCGACGTGCGGCGCGAGCGCCTCGACGACACGCTGCGCTTCGTCTCGCGCCTCGTCGATCAATCCGTACGCGAGGAACGTGCGACCGCAGCAGAGTGGTCGCCGAGCCTGTGCATCCGGCGCGGGCTTGGCGACGGCGACGCGATGTCCCGCGGCGCGCAGCACCGCGAGGGCAGCGCGCGCATTCTCCGGCTCGAAATATTGCGTGAACGTGTCGACCAGAAGGAGGACGTCCGGCGCGAGGTCGTCGACGGAGCTCGCGTTGTCACGGAAGAACGGCCGCGGGGTCCACGCGGGCATCGATCGCCTTGCCGAAATCCGCGCGACGCGCTCGGTCAGTCCGGCGAGCGCGGATACCCCGTTTCGGAGGTTCATGAGCGCTGAACCGCGCGAGGCGAAAGGGGCCCAGCGAGGCAGCCAGGCAATCGCGCGTTCAGTCAGCGAGACGCCGTGCCGGCGTTGCCACTGGTACTGAAATTCGATCTTCATGCGCGTCATGTCGACGCCTGTCGGGCATTCGCGTCGGCAGCCCTTGCAGCTTACGCACAGTGCGAGCGCTTCACGCACCTCGGGTGACGCGGGGTCGTCGCCGAACGCGCCCGACAACGCGAGACGCAGCGTGTTGGCGCGTCCTCGCGTCAGATGAATCTCGTCGCGGGTGACGCGGTAGCTCGGACACATCGTGCCCGCGTCGAACTTGCGGCAATGACCGTTGTTGTTGCACATCTCCGCGGCCTTTGCGAAGCCTTGTGCCGGATCGCCACCGCTGCCCGGCGGGCTCAGCGCGCCGCTCGCCGGATCGTTCTGAACGTTCCATGCGCTCCAGTCGAGGCCCGTGTGGAGCGCCAACGTGCGGTGCGTCGGCGGAAACCGGAACAGCGTCGCATCGTCCATCCGCGATGCGCGCACGATTTTCCCTGGATTCATCAATCCGGCCGGGTCGAACAGGTCCTTGATCTCTTCGAACGCCCGCGTCAGGCGCGGTCCGAACTGCCACGCGACCCATTCGCTGCGCACCAGACCGTCGCCGTGCTCGCCGGAGAATGCGCCCTTGTACTCGCGGACGAGCGCCGCCGCCTCTTCGGCGATCGCACGCATCTTCTCGGCGCCATCGCGACGCATGTCGAGGATCGGCCGGACATGGAGCGTTCCGACCGATGCGTGGGCATACCACGTGCCGCGCGTGCCGTGTCGCTCGAAGATGCCGGTCAGCCGGTCGACGTACTCGCCAAGGTGCACGAGCGGCACGGCACAGTCCTCGATGAAGGACACGGGCTTGCCGTCACCGCGCAGGCTCATCATGATGTTGAGACCCGCCTTGCGCACGTCCCATAGCGCCTTTTGCGCTGCAGCGTCGATGATCTTCACCAGACGACCGTGCAGCGCGAGGTCGCCGAGCAGTGTCTCCAGCTCGCCGACCTTTCGCAGGGGCACGTCCGCGTTTTCGCCGATGAACTCGACCAGCAGGATCGCACCCGGCTCGCCGATCAGCGCCCGCTCGATGACGGACCGAAACGCCGGATTTTCGCGCGCGAGATCGATCATCGTCCGGTCAACGAGCTCGACGGCCGACGGGCCGAGCGCCACCAGGTGCTTCGTGCAGTCCATCGCATCTCGCAGCGAGTCGAAGTTGACGACCCCGAGTGTGCGGTTTCGGGGCAGCGGCGCGAGGCGCAGCGTCAGCGTGCGTGTCCACGCGAGCGTGCCTTCGCTGCCGACCAGCAAATGCGCGTAGTTGACGCTGTCGTCCGTCGTATACGGGCGCTCGCTTTGCGGGTGGAACACGTCGGCGTTGTAGCCACCGACCCGGCGCATTACACGGGGAACGACGCGCTCTATCTCATCGCGCTCGCGCGCGCCGAGCGCGCGCAGCCGGCTCACGAGGTCGCGAATACGGCCGTTCGCGCCGTCCATCTCTCGCTCGGGGCCGAAACGCGCCTCCGTTCCATCGGCAAGGCGGGCGTCGACCGCGACGACGTTGTGAACCATGTTGCCGTAGAAGAGCGAGCGCGAGCCGCACGAGTTGTTGCCGGCCATGCCCCCGACCGTGCACTGCGCGGACGTGCTGACGTCGACCGGGAACCAGAGACCGTGGGGGCGCAGCCAGTCATTGAGCTGGTCGAGCACGACACCGGGCTCGACGACTGCAGTGCGCTCGCTGGCCTCGAATGCGAGCACCCGGTTCAGGTGCTTGCTGTGATCGATGACGAGCGCCGCGCCGACCGTCTGTCCGCATTGCGAACTTCCAGCACCGCGCGGAAGCACGGGGATTCCGCGCTCCGCGCAGAAGGCCATCGCTGCACGCACGTCGTCATCGCTCTCCGGAACGAGCACCGCGAGCGGCTGCACCTGGTAGATCGACGCGTCGGTTGCGTAGCGTCCCCGGGATGCCGGATCCGTTAGTACGGCGCCTGTCACGGCTGCACGCAGCGCGCGCCACGGCATCTCGGCCGCCGTTCGCGGATGAAAGACCAGCGGTTGTACGACGTCCTGCACGTGCGCTCTCGGAGGTTCTACAACTTCGTCCTGAATTTGAACGCGACAACCGAACGATTATAGGAGCAGGGCCGTGAACTCGCTTGTGAAGCGGCGGGGCGATGCGACCAAGCGATTGTGTATCGTGAGGGGTGCACCATAACAAGGAGATTTCAAATGGAGGATCGATTCGCAATGCCCGATCGTCGTCGCCGGTGGCTCATCGCACGCACCGCGGTGCTCGCTGCTTTCGCCTCTTTCGTTTTGCCTGCGCACGCGCAAACCGAAATCAAGCTCGGTCACGTCGGTGAGCCTGGATCGCTATTCCAGAAGAGCGCGGACGAATTTGCGAAACGCGCGAACGCGAAGCTCGGCGGCAAAGGCAAGGTCATCGTGTACGGCTCGAGCCAGCTCGGCGGCGACAAGGAGATGATCCAGAAGCTGAAGCTCGGTACGCTGGACATGGCGGTGCCGTCCACGGTGATGAGCTCGGAGGTCGACGTCCTGGGCGTGTTCGAGATGCCCTACATCGTCAAGGATCGCCCGCACATGGCGCGCATCGAGAAGGAGATCTTCTGGCCGCAGATCGAGCCCGAGATCGAGAAAAAGGGGTTGACGGTGCTGGCCGTGTGGGAGAACGGCGTGCGTCACATCACCAACAGCAAGCGTCCGATCCGCGTGCCTGCGGACCTGCAGGGAATCAAGCTGCGCGTTCCCGAAGGCAAGTGGCGCGTCAAGATGTTCCAGGCTTATGGCGCGAATCCGAGCCCGATGAAG
>JBKPOL010000474.1:0-10140 GCA_046733075.1 Pseudomonadota bacterium
GCGGACTATTCATCGTCCCTCGTGAACGGCTGGATGAAACGGGCGTAATTGCGCTACGGTGCCCGGCCCGGCCGGCGATCGCGCGTCACTGTAGATCGGCGTGGTACGGATCGCCGTGGTCTGCCCGGTGTCATTACTCCCCGCCGCGGTGACCCGCCACACCGTATTCCCCACGTCATCCGCCACAAGCAGCGCGCCCTGCCTGTCGATTGCAAGACCGACCGGTCGCCCGCGCGCGTCGCCGTTCGACGTGACGAAACCGGCAAGCACCGGCAACGGAGCGCCCGAAGGCTTGCCGTTGGCGAAGGGCACGAAAATCACATCATAGCCGCTGCGCGGCCGGCGGTTCCACGAGCCGTGCCGTCCGACGAACATGCCTTGCCGATAGTCTGCCGGAAGCGCCGCGCCGTCGGCAGCAGTGAGACCAAGCGACGCTGTATGTGCGCCAAGCGCGTAGTCCGGAACCAGCGCCTTCGCGACGAGGTCGGGACGCTGCGGCGTGACGCGAGGGTCCACGTGGCTCCCGTAGTAGCTGTACGGCCAGCCGTAGAAACCGCCGTCGCGGACCGATGTGAGGTAATCCGGAACGAGGTCGTCACCGAGTTCGTCGCGCTCGTTCACGGAAGTCCACAACGCGCCCGTCTGTGACTCCCAGGCCATCCCGTTTGGGTTGCGCAGGCCGCTTGCGAAGATCCGATGTTGCCCGGACTTGACGTCGACTTCCCAGATGGCCGCGCGGCCCGCTTCCTTCTCGATGCCGTTCTCGCCGGCGTTGCTGTTCGAGCCGACCGTGACATACAGCTTGCTTCCATCCGGGCTCGCGATGACGTTCTTCGTCCAGTGATGGTTGATGGGCCCGCCGGGCAGGTCGACGATCTTTGTCGGCGAAGCGGTAAGGTGTGTTTCACCCTTGCTGTACGGAAACCGCAGCAGCGCGTCGGTCGCCGCGACGAAGAAACTGTCGCCGACGAGAACCATGCCGAACGGCGAGTTCAGTCCATCGACGAACGTCGTGCGCATGTCCGCGGTCCCGTCGCCATTCGTGTCGCGCAGAAGCGTGATGCGATTGGCACTCGGCCGGCCCGAGCCCGCCTTCTTCATGAACTGTTTCATGAGAAAGCCGCGGATGCCGGTGCCGTCCTCCGGCTTGGGCGGTGCGTCGGTTTCGGCAACCAGCACGTCGCCGTTTGGAAGCACGTAGAGCCAACGCGGATGCTGCAGGCCGTCCGCGAATTTCGCGACCGCGAGTCCCGGAGCGGCATCGGGACGTTCATTCGGTTGCCATGCGGTCGCATCCGCGACGTTCACGGTAGGAATCAGGGAACGCTGCGGCGGCGGCAGCGCGGGGTCGGGGCCGACCGTTGCCTGCAGCGGGAGCTTCGCGACCCCACTGCAAGCCGAGAGTGCTGCGATTGCCAGAACCAGGTGCCAGCGTCGAATGTTCATCATGCGATCCTCGCGCTTGGCGAGCCCCTCGGACGCGGCGGCGGCGCCCGATCAAGCTCGATCAGGGATCGACATGCCTGTTTCGCAATGGTTTCGCCGCTACTGGTCCATGACTCCGCGCTGTTCGAGGTCGACGCGCAGTTCGTAGAGGTCCTCGTCGAGCGCATCCCTTACCGAGACGACCCCGATGGGGCGCTCGAACTCCACGACGGGCAGATGCCGGAAGTTGCCCTCGTGCATCATGCGCAGCGCGCGCACGAAGGGCTCGTCGGGATGAATCGTTTGCGGCTGTGCCGTCATCACCTCGGCAAGTCGCGTCGCGTGCGGATCGCGCCCCTCGGCAAGCAGCCGGAAGAGCGCGTCGCGCTCGGTGAAGATGCCGATGAGCCGCGTGTGATCAACGACGAGCAGCGCACCCACGTTGTGGTGCTTCATCAGCCGCGCCGCTTCTACGACCGTGGTGATCGACGGGGCGACGATGGGCGCGCGTTTCTGAACAATGGAACGCAGTGAGCGGATCGGCATGGTGTCCCCTTGCAGCGAGCACCGAATGGCGGCGCTCGCAAGAGGATACTCGGCCCGCGACGCCGCGCAAGCGGCAAGATGCCGCAGGAATGAGCGCGATGACGGGGCGCGATCGCATCGCGCGGCAAACGCTCGCCTGATCGAGGAGCGCAGGAAAGCTAGGGAGTGCGTGGCTTGCGCAGCGCGCGGTCGGCGTCGACGGACAGCCCGGCTGCGTCCTCGATCAATCCTTCCGGTCGCGCGGGATCCCCGTCGGCGTAGTCGCCGATGCTCGGGCGTGCGCCGCTTCGGGCGTCGCGCCATCCGCTCGGCGCGTTCGGAAGCGAGTACGTTCTTATCGAAGCACCCGTGAAGATCGTCGTGGCCGCCTTCGATTCGTCGTCATCCTCGGTTTGTACGGCGATGACAAAACGTCCCCGTTCCATCGCGCGCGAATCCGCCTCGACGTCGGTGTCGTCCATGTGCGCGCCGCTGAACATCCGGGAGATGAACCCGGATATGCCGCGGTCCTCGGAAACCGGTTCGTCGATGTCTCGTTTCTCGGGACGCCGTTGTGGGTGCTCCGATGCGTCATCCGTGCGTTGCGCGATCCGGATGCGCTCATCAGGAATGCCGCGCTCAACCAGGCGCGCGCGTGCCGCCTGTGCGTCCGCTTGCGACTCGTACACCCCGACAACGACCGTGCCTGCCATGCGCGTTTGGAACGTACGCGACGTCGTGAAGTTCGCCGGTGCTTCTCCGATTGAAGACGTCTGTCTCTCCGACACGTCGGGAAATATTGCGTCAGCGCGTCGCCACATTTGCCAAAGGGCGAGCGCGCACGTCATCTCGTTGCATCTCACGTCACTCTACCGGGCAAGCCCACGGCGAAATGGCACGCGCGGTGCTAATTGCTGTGGGCGATATGCGCGGATTCGCGTTCGAATCGAGCGTCGCTACCTAGAGACAGAGGAGTGGACATGAATTCATTTAAGCTGACAGCATTGGCAGGAGCATTGGCGTTGGCGCTTGCGGCAAGTGCAGGCGCGCAAACCGGAGGCGGCGGCAGCGCGGGCGCGGGCGGCGGAGCGGGTGCGTCGGCCGGCGGCGGGACGGGGTCGTCATCGGGCGCCGGGGCGGGAACGTCCGGCGGCACGGGCGGCGCGTCGGCAGGGACGTCCGGCGGAACGTCGGCAGGTACGAGCGGCACGACCGGCTCTTCGGGGTCGAGCAACAGCGGTGCGACCGGCGCCGGCAGCGCCGGCACGACGGGCAGCAGCGGGTCCTCAACGTCCGGCGCAAGCTCCTCGGGCACATCCGCCGGCGCGGGCCAGGGACCGGGGTCGAACGCTAACGTACCCGACGAATGCCGCAATATGACCGGCCGCACGCTGGCGGACTGCCTGAAGGATCATCCGAATCCGGCCGGCCGCACCCGCGGCAACAGCGGCACGAGCGGGTCGACCAGCTCGAGCGGCATGAGCGGATCGAGCGGCATGAGCAGCTCGCGGAGCAACGGCGGCGGAAACCCGGCCACCGGCGACATGGGCACGAAGAAGTAATCGTCGGGTTACAACCTACCTGAAAAACCGATTGCGTCCGACACCAAGCGCCGGCCGATCCGCGCATCCTTGGCGGGCCGCGACGGCCACATACGGAGAGCACCATGGCAGATACCACCGCTAGGATGGAAAACGCGGGCAAGTCTCGCGTGCAGGACGCAGGCGAGCGCGCCCAGGATTACCTGGACCGTGCCTCGCAATCGGCTTCTTCGGGCGTTGACCGCGTGACGGAAACGGCACGCAGAGGCGTCGAGACGGCTGCGGACACTGCGCGCGCCGGACTCGACTGGGCGTCCGATCAGGCGTCGATGCTTCGCGATCGCAATTCGGCTTTGATGAATGCGATGACCGACACCGTCGCGTCGCGGCCCCTCGTCGCGATCGGCGTTGCGGCCGCAGTCGGCTATCTTCTGGGCCGGATGATGCGCAGCGACGACTGATTGATCGTCAAGTTCAGGGCAATGCTCATGGCGGCCGTGCCTCGCACGGTCGCCATTTTCACGTGCCTCGCGCGGGCTGCTGTCGCGCTAGGCGCAATGGCGCTCGTCTCGGGATGCGTTTCCATTACGGCCGAACCCCGCGCACTTCTCGAGCGCGATGACGGGTCCGTCGTCGTGCAGACGCTCCGATGTCCGAACGACGCGGCAGATGTCCTGCGGATGTCGAACACGCCGGCTGCAACCGGCGTCGACCCGGATGCGATCCGGGTTGCGAGCTGGAACATTCACAAGCAGCTCGACAAGGGCTGGGAGCAGGACCTCGGCGCCTTGACCGCCACCAATGACGTCGTGCTGCTGCAGGAAATCGTGCTCGATCGCGCACTGCGCGCACTCATTGACGATGCCGATCTGCGATGGGTAATGGCGAGCTCATTCCTGCACGCCGACGTCGACATCGGCGTGTTGACGGCAGCGCGCGTACCGTCGCTTGCGAATTGCACGCAGCGGGTCGTCGAGCCGCTGCTGCGCCTGCCGAAGTCCGCGGTGATCAGCTGGTTTCCGATCAAGGGGAGCAGCCAAACACTGGCCGTCGCCAACGTTCACGCGATCAATTTCTCGCTGACGCTCGGTGCCTACCGTGCTCAATTCAACGCGCTCGGCGACGCCCTCGCCCGCCATGAGGGTCCGATGATCCTCGCTGGCGACTTGAACACGTGGACCGCGGAGCGCGCGTTCGCCGTACGTGAGGTTGCCGAGCGTCTCGGCCTCACCGAAGTGACATTCCCGATTGACCATCGCAGCGCGTTCCTCGGACATCAGCTCGATCACATCTTCATCCGGGGCCTCGCCCTCGTCTCCTCCTCCACTGCTGCGGTCCGTTCCTCCGACCATAATCCGGTGGCTGCGACGCTTCGCACGGCGAAGTGATCGGCGAATGGATTTGATCGTCGTCAGCCGCGACGGGCTGTATTGCCCGGCGGGCCGGTTTCACATCGACCCTTGGCGCCCGGTTGATCGCGCGGTCATCACGCACGCGCACGGCGATCACGCTCGAGTCGGCAGCAAACACTACCTGGCATCGTCCGCGTCCGCCGAAGTCCTTCGTGTTCGGCTCGGTGACGTCTCGCTCGATACCGTGCCCTACGGCGCGCGTGTCGCGCAGGGCGAGGTCACGGTGTCATTGCATCCCGCAGGACACGTGCTCGGCGCAGCGCAGGTGCGCATCGAGCATCGCGGCGAGGTGTGGGTGGTCTCCGGTGATTACAAGCTCGAGCACGATCCGACGTGCGCGCCATTCGAGCCCGTCCGCTGCCATACGTTCGTCACCGAATCGACGTTCGGACTGCCGATCTATCGCTGGGGCAATCCGCGCGACACGCTCGCGCATATCGCATCGTGGTGGCGCGACAATGCCGCGAGCAGGCGGACCAGCGTGCTCTACTGCTACGCGTTCGGGAAGGCGCAGCGAATCCTCGCCGGCTTGCAGGACCAGGCGGCGCTCGACATCGGTCCCATCGCGTGCCACGGTGCGATGGTTTCCCTCAATGCCGCATACCGCGCATCAGGGGTTCCGATTCCCGACGTTCCGCGCGCTGCAGACATCCCAAAGACGTCACTTCAGTGCGCGCTGGTCCTCGCGCCGCCCTCCGCTTCGGGGACGCCGTGGTTGAGACGCTTCGGCGATTTCAGCGATGGCTTCGCCTCGGGGTGGATGCAAGTGCGCGGCGCACGGAGGCGGCGAGCGCTCGACCGCGGCTTTGTGTTGTCCGATCATGCGGATTGGCCCGCGCTGAGCGCAGCCATTGAAGCGACCGCCGCGCGGCGCATCGTCGTCACCCACGGGCAGATCGCGACCATGGTGCGCTGGCTGTCGGAGCGAGGCTTTCAGGCCGAGGCATTCGAGACGGAATTTGCCGACGAGGGCGAGCCGGAACTCACAGCCGAACACGGGTCGTAGCAAGCGAGCGATGGAAGCGTTCGCCCGGCTATACACACAGCTCGATGCCACGACGTCGACGCACGCGAAGCTCGACGCGCTCACCCGTTACTATGCCGACGCCGACGCCGCCGATGCTGCTTGGGCCACGTACTTCCTGGCCGGAGGCAAGCCGCGCCAACTCGTCCGCACCAAGGTGTTGCGCGAAACGGCCATCGAGGCCTCGGGCCTCCCGCACTGGCTGTTCGAGGAGTGTCATCTCGCCGTCGGTGATTTCGCCGAAACGGTCGCGCACGTGCTGCCACCCCCGGTGACCGTGACACGCATGGGACTTGCCGCATGGATGCACGAGCGATTGCTGCCCTTGCGTACGCTGCCGCCCGAAACAGTTGCCGAACGCCTGCGCTCGTATTGGGCCGAACTGGACTGGGCGGGGCGGTTTCTTCTATTGAAGCTCCTCGGCGGCAGCTTTCGGGTGGGCGTGTCCCGACTGCTGGTCACGCGCGCGCTCGCCGCGCATGTGTCCATCGATCCCAAGGTCGTCGCGCAACGACTCATCGGCTATACCGGAGTCGAGCGTGCCCCGACGGCAAGCGACTACCACGCACTGATTGCGCGCGGCGCGGATGGAACGGCGCGCAGCGGCCACCCCTATCCATTCTTCCTTGCGCATCCGCTCACCGCACCGATAGAGACCCTCGGCAGCATCGATGCCTGGCTCGTCGAATGGAAATGGGACGGCATTCGCGCACAGCTCGTGCATCGCGACGCTACGACTTGGCTGTGGTCGCGCGGCGAAGAGCTCGTGACCGAGCGCTTTCCCGAGCTCGTGCCATCGGGAAACGCGCTGCCCGAGGGCACGGTCATCGACGGCGAGATCGTCGTCATGCGCGACGGCAAAGTGGCGCCGTTTGCCCTGTTGCAGACGCGGATCGGGCGCCGTTCGTTGTCTTCAAGCGTGCTCGAAGACGCGCCGGCAGCCCTGCTGGCGTTCGACCTGCTCGAGCTCGCCGGGCAGGACCTGCGTTCATTGCCGCAAGCGGCGCGCAGAACGCGTCTTGACGAGGTCGTTGCAAGCCTGGCGAGCGATCGCCTGTTGCTCTCGCCGCTTGTCGCCTGCGCGTCCTGGGAAGAATACGCGGCGCTGCGCGACTCTTCGCGCACTCGCGGCGCGGAAGGATTGATGCTCAAGCATCGCAACGCGCAGTACGGCGTCGGCCGCACGAAGAACGGCGGCACATGGTGGAAATGGAAGATCGATCCGATGACGGTCGATGCCGTCCTCGTCTACGCGCAACGCGGACATGGCCGTCGCTCGAGCGTCTACAGCGACTACACGTTTGCCGTCTGGGACACGCGCAACGGCGAGCGGCGGCTCACGCCGTTTGCCAAGGCGTATTCGGGACTCACCGACGACGAGATGCGCGCCGTCGACGCCATCGTGCGGAAGACCACCATCGAGAAGTTCGGCCCGGTGCGAAGCGTGACGCCCACGCTCGTGTTCGAGCTCGGCTTCGAGGCGATCCAGCGGTCGTCACGCCATCGTTCGGGGATCGCCGTGCGATTCCCGCGGATCCTGCGCTGGCGCACCGACAAGCCGGTGGACCAGGCCGACACGATCGACACGCTGCTGTCGCTCCTTACCGAAGCGCGTTAGAGACCACCTTGTCCCATGTCAGCGTGAGCGTGTTGACGTCTCGCCGCGCGGCATCCACTCCGGCCTCCGCAATCGGGACGACGAGCTTGAAGCCTCCGCTCGCGTCCTGCCTCACGTCGATGACGAACGTCAGCTTGAGCGACGAGAGGCGAATGCACGGCTCCTCGGCACTCGACCGGATGAAGCCATCGATCGCGGCGTTCAGAGTGCGCGCCACCGCACCTGCCGCGACGGACGCCTGGTCGATGTCGTACAGCCGCGAAGCTCCGACGATGTCGAGCTTCAGCACGAACTCCTGTGTCCATTTGCGCGACGCCGCCGCCGAAACGAACGGCGAGACCGAGCCGCCCGCAAGGGGGATCGCCACGAGACGCACCTGGCCATCGACGCTCGCTTCGCCGATACGCTGCAAGTCGAGCGTGATCGCGGCGTTGCGCAGATCGACCTCGCGCGGCTCCGTCGTTCCGCACGCCGCGCGGTCGCTGCGAACGCGCCAGTGCACGTCGCGCAATTCGCCCTTCAACTCATCGAAGAATTCCCCGATCGGCTTGCCGGCAAGACCGGGCGCAACGGGCGGCGCACCCGCGCACCCGACCATCAAGGTGAACGCTGCGCATGCGAGGATGCGTTCGACGCCGCGCGGTATGCGAAGGACGGGATCCGTGCAGGTGCGCGTCATTCGTTTCATCGTTCGTGCCGCGCGGCGCGCGCGTGGGTCCGCAACTGTGAGATCAGCGCCCGCAGTGCGCCGTTGCTGATCGGTTCGGCGACGGTGACGGTGCTCCGTCGTGCGCCGTCGTCGACGGTGATCGTGTACCGGCGCGTGTCGGCCCGATTGGCGCTTGGGGAAGGCGGTTCTGCGTCCGCGAACACGCCGGCTCGGTCCACGAGCTGGTGAAGCCGTGCCCGCTCGTCGGGCGCGAGCAAGTCGCAATCGATCGCTACGGGTTTCGCGAGGCCCGGAAAAGCGGCGAGTCCACCGTCGATCGACAAATTGATTCGCATGGTTACGTAGCGACGCGAACGCCGACGGCCTCCCACGCGCCCGCCACCACTTGGCGCTCGGCGGCACCGAAAAGGTGCCCGGCGTTTTGTACGGTGTAACGCGCGAACTGGGCGAACGTCGCCGTCGGTTTGAGGCGCTTGTCGCGCAGCGTCTCGTACCAGATACGCCCGGCCTTCTCCCACGCATACCCGCCGAGCGCAATGGCCGCGAGATAGAACGCACGGTTCGGGATGCCGGAGTTCGTATGCACGCCGCCGCTGTCGGCCGTCGTATGCACGTAATCGGCCATCGTCGCCGGCTGCGGGTCGCGTCCCAGTACTGGGTCGTCGAACGCCGTTCCCGGCGCCTTCATGGACCGAAGCGCAACACCACTCACACGCGAGGTGAACAGGCCTTCACCGATCAGCCAGTCTGCGTCGTCCGCCCGCTTCCGCTGCGCGTACTGCTTGACGAGCGACCCGAAAACGTCGGAGATCGATTCGTTGAGCGCCCCGGCCTGTCCCAGATACACGAGCTGCGCCTCGTCGCCCGTGACGCCATGCGTGAGCTCGTGCGCGATGACATCGAGCGAGACCGTGAAACGGTTGAAGAGATCGCCGTCGCCATCGCCGAACACCATCTGCTGGCCGTTCCAGAATGCGTTGTCGTAATGTCGACCGTAATGCACGGTCGCATCGAGATGAAGTCCCTCGTCGTCGATCGAATTGCGGTCGTATACGCGCGCATAGAAGTCGAACGTCGCGCCGAGCCCGTCGTACGCCTCGTTCGCATCGACGTCGGCGATCGGCACGGCGCCTTCGACACGGGTGGCCTTGCCGGGCAGCGTCTCCCGATGCTCAGCGTCGAAGACCGTTCGTTGCTTCGCCCCAACGGGGACCAGCAGATTGCTGCGCGCGCCTCCCTCCATCAGCTCGTACGTTGCGCGCGCAAGCCGCATGGTGTGGTCGGCGGCAAGCGTGGCGAGCGCCGCATCGCGCTGCGCCTTCGTTCCGCGTTGCGCGATGCGAAGCAGCAGTTCGGGCGGCAGGATCGTGCATCGAGACTGCCTTACGCACTTGGGCATGGAGAGCGATCGCGCGTGGTCGGCTGCGCGGTTGTACCACGCCCGGGGCCGGGAAGCGAAGCGGGGCCGCGAACGGGCCGCGGCGCCCGGTCAAGGACGTCGCACGCCGACAAACGGGGCCGGGAACGAGGGGCGACGCCCGGTAAGGACGCCGCACGCCGGCAAGCGGCCCCGGGAACGGGCCGCGGCGCCCACGTTCAAGGACCCCGCACGCCGACCCTGACCCGGGCGGGCAGTGACGCGGCCCGGGAACGGGCCGCGGTGCCCACCTCAAGGACCCGGCACGCCGACCGTGACTCGGTGAGGTCGTCCAGTTCGTTGCACAGTAGAAAAAAAAGCGGCCGATCGGAAAATATTTCCGGCCGTCGCGCGCATGCGACCCACGCGGCGCGCGATGCACCGCGCGAAGCCGGTTCTGGGAAGTCAGGCTGCCGGTCGCTGGCCGCGGAAAATCGGCGTTACCTTCGGCGTGGAAGGCTCGGGGGCCTCACGGCTTCCTGCCTGCGTCTGGCGGCGATTTTCACGC
>JBKPOL010000475.1:0-10292 GCA_046733075.1 Pseudomonadota bacterium
TCGACATGATGGCGGGCGGTGCCGAAATGAAAGCGCTGATGGCCGAGGTGGAAGGCACGCAGGCATCGTGCGCCGCTTGCTGAAGCCCGCATAGCGGTAAGCTCGATCAGAGCTTGAAGATCCGCTCCGCGTTCCTGGAGCGAATCGCCGCCATCTGACTTTCCGGTAACGCGGCCGTGTTCGCAAGCGCCCCTTTCGTGTCGTGCACCTGGTGCGGCCAGTCGGTACCGAACATCACCTGCTCCGCGCCGACGACGGATATCAGGTACTGCAGCGCACCGAGGTTGTAGGTGATGGAGTCGTAGTAGATATGGCGCAGATAGTCCGTCGGCTTGCGCTTCATCTGGCGTCGACTCGGGATCTCGACCTCATCGCCCTTCTCGAAACGACCGACCAGGTACGGCAGCGTTCCGCCACCGTGCGATGCGATGATCTTCAGATTCGGATACCGGTCGAAGAAGCCTTCGAAGATAATCCGAGTGATCGCGAGCGTCGTATCGAACATGAAGCCGACCGACCAGCTCAGGTCGAACTTCGTCATGTCCATCAGTTCCACACCGGGCGGATCGGTCGGATGGACGAGGACGGGCAGATGTCGCCCGTCGATCTCGGCCCATATCGGCGTAAAGAGGGGATCGGTCAGGCTGCGTCCCGCGACGTTGGCGAGCACCATCACGCCGACCGCGCCATTGGCACACGTACGCCGCAATTCCTCGACGGCCCGTTGCGGATATTCCCACGGTAACGACGTGAACCAGCGGATCCGGTCGGGGTAGGTCGCCTGCGCTTCGGCCATCGTGTCGTTGGACTCTCGCGCCGCTTCGCAGCTTGCTTCCTGGCCGCCCCAGTAGACGTTCGGACACGTGAGCGAGACGATCGAAATGTCGATGCCGGTTGCATCCATGTGCGCGAGCCGCAGACCGTAGTCGAAATGTCCGCGTTGAGGAATGACGACCGGCGTGTCGCCCCGGAATATCTCCTGCTGGCCGTCGGGCCGCGTCTTGATGTTGTAGAGACCGCCCTTGTGCTTCAAGAGCTCGAGCCATCTCGCGGTGAACATATGGGTGTGGACGTCAATGACGGGCATCCGGTATCTCCATGCGATTTGAAAAAGGACCGCTACGAAGGCACGACCTCAACGCGGCAGTACCTGCCCGAGGAACGCGCGCAGGCGCAGGCTGCGGGGACGCTCGAAGAAAGCATCGGGCGTGGCGGTCTCGATGATCTGACCCTGATCCATGAACAGGACTCGATCGGCTACGCGACGCGCAAATCCCATTTCGTGGGTGACGACGATCATCGTGATCCCTTCGAGCGCGAGGCTTTCCATCGTCTGCAGCACCTCGTTCACCATCTCGGGGTCGAGCGAGGCGGTCGGCTCGTCGAACAACACGAGCCGCGGACGCGTGCACAAGGCGCGCGCGATGGCAACTCGCTGCTGCTGGCCGCCCGACAATTGCGACGGGTGCTTGTGTGCCTGATCCATCAGTCCAACGCGCTGGAGATAGTGATGCGCCCGCTCGAGCGCTTCCGCCCGGCTCACACCACTTCCCCACACGGGTCCGACGGTCAGGTTCTGCAACACCGTCATGTGGGGGAACAGGTTGAACTGCTGGAACACCATCGCCACACGCCGGTTGATTGCCCTGCGCGCGGCGCGTGTGATCGTGTCCGCGTCGACGCGTATCCCGCACACCTCGAGGCTTCCCTGTTGAAAGGGCTCCAGCAGGTTGACCGTTCGTACGAGCGTGGACTTGCCCGAGCCCGACGGACCGCAGATGACAATCCGCTCACCGGACTCCACCTGCAAATCGATGTCGCGCAGCGCGTGGAATGTGCCATACCACTTGTTGATCCCTTGCATTCGCGCGATCGCACCCGTGTCGATCGCTTCCAATGCGGTTGCCGGTATCGAGGGAGCCTCGTTCATGCCGACGCTTCCAGACGCCGGCTGTAACGGGACAGTCCGTAGCAGACGATGAGATAGGCCAACGCGAGGAATACATAGCCCGACGCCAGGATGTTCGACTCACCGATCCAGTCGGGCGACTTGGCGCCGTTTTCCACGGCTCCGAGCAGATCGTTGATGCCGATGACCGACAGCAGCGTCGTCTCCTTGATGACGGCGATCATGATATTGACGAGCGCGGGCACGACGGCCGTCACGGCTTGGGGCAGCACGATGAGGCGCAGCGCAGCGAAGTCGCCGAGGCCGACGGTCGTCGCGGCTTCGAGCTGGCCGCGACCGATCGACTGCAG
The DNA here is from genome assembly GCA_046733075.1 of Pseudomonadota bacterium. Classification (GTDB taxonomy): domain Bacteria; phylum Pseudomonadota; class Gammaproteobacteria; order Burkholderiales; family Casimicrobiaceae; genus VBCG01. The sequence goes on from JBKPOL010000475.1 coordinate 2,260, forward strand.
TCCGCCGCGGAATACCTCGGCAGCCATGGCCGCGTTGAAGAGCGCGAAGGCGATGACCGAGCGCCAGAAGAGATCCACGCCGAGGCCGCTTGACAGGAACAGCGGCATCAGCGTGGCGGCGATGAAGAGCACGGCCAGCAGCGGCACGGCGCGCATCCCTTCGACGAAGATGCCGCACATCCAACGCACCATGGGCAGCCGGGAACGTCGACCGAGCCCGAGACAAAGCCCTACGGGCAGTGCGGTCGCGAACGTTGCCAGTGTCACCACCATCGACAGCAGGAGGCCGCCCCACTGCGTGGGCGCAACCACCGGCAAAGGACCCCCGCCGATCAGCAACAGAAAAAACGCCACCGGTAACAGAATGGATCCCAGTAGCGCGCGTTGCACGGAAGCGCCGTGCGAGCGACGGACGACCCACGTCCAGAAGAGCGCGAATGCGGCGAAACAAACCCACGGTCGCCACAACTGATCGGCCGGATAGTTGCCGACGAGCCACGGTTTCCACCGCGCGATGACGAACGCCCAGCACGCGCCGGCGTCGCCCGGACACGCCTCGCTCGACGTGCCGCGCCAGTGCGCATGCACGAGGCCCCATTCGATGAAACGCCAGGCGAATACGGTCAACAGCGTCAGCAGCAGCACCGACAGCACGCCCATCGCCGGCGTGGGAAACAGCGTCTTTCGCAAAAGCGCGCGGATGGCCATTCGTTGGAACGGTGGGGTGCGCGGCTCGATAAGCGCCTGACGAACGAAGTGTGAGGTCATGTCGTTGCGATGGTCGCGCGACGCGTGCTGCTCGCATTCGACGGCCGTGAGGTCAGCGTCCCTCGCGCCGCATAAGCTGCCGATTGGCGACGCCCGTCGCCAGCGCGATGCACAGGTTGATTGCGCCGTACAGCAGTACCACCAGCGCCATCGCCTCCAGCGCCTGACCGGTCTGGCTCGCCACCGTCCCTCCGACGATTTGCATGATGTCCGGATACCCGATGGCGGCCGCGAGCGCCGACGCCTTCGCGAGCGTCTGGTATTGGCCGCCCGCGGCGGGCAGCGCGACGCGCAGCGCCTGCGGCAGCGTAATCAGAAACGCGGCACGCGCGCCCCCGAGGCCGACCGTTGCGGCCGCCTCGATCTGCCCGCGGGGAACGGACAGGATGCCGGCCCGGAAGATCTCCGCAAGGAACGTGCTGTTGTAGATCGACAAACCCAGCGTGAGCGCCATCAGCTCGGGCAGGATCACGAGTCCTCCGCTTACGTCGAAGCCCTCGACGTGCGGGCGCTCGAGTTGCATCGGGGCGCCGAGCCATGCGAACAGCACGCAGCCGCCCGCAACCAGCAGCGCGATCACCGATGACGGGCCTGCAAGTCTTCGGACTCGGCCGGAAGCCGCGTTGCGGCGCGCGAGCACGAGCGCTGCCACGAATGCCGCGAGCGCCACACCGAGAGCGAGCGCGGGCAGCGCCGTCATGTGCAGCACCGGAAGGAACAAGCCGCGGTTGTTGAGCAGGATCGGCCCGAACTCGACGCTGTCGCTCACGCCGGGCAGCAGCGCGAGCGCCGACGAATACCAGAACAGGATCTGCAACAGCACCGGAATGTTCCGGAACACCTCCACGTACAGCGCACACAGCCGTTGCACGAGACCGGCAGGGGCGAGCCGTCCGAACGCGATGATGAGCGCGATCAGCGTGCCGAGCACGCTCGCGAGCACGACCACGAGCAGCGTATTGAGCACGGCCACGATGATGGCGTCCCGATACGACGACGCCGGTCCGAACGCGATCAGCGCCTGCCCGACCTGGAATCCGGCCTGCGTGTCCAGGAAGCCGAATCCCGCCGACAGCCCGAGTGCGCGCAGGTTGCCGTGGAAATTGACCGCGCCGCGCCCGATCAGCCATCCGACGACCAGGAGCAGGACCGCCTGACCGGCGTAGCCCGGCAGCTGCTCCATGAACATGGCGCGGGACATCTTCGGCCGAGGCACCGCCTTCATCGGCATGTCGCGCGCATCTCGCCTCGCGCGCGACGCAGGGTCATCGAATGGGAATCGACATCATCAGTCCGCCATTGGCGAGGAGCGCGTTACGTCCGCGCTCGAGTCGCAACGGCGTCTTCGGGCCGACGTTGCGGTCCCAGACCTCCCCGTAGTTGCCAACTGCCTTGATCGCCTTGTACGCATAGTCGTTCGACACGCCGAGCTTGGTGCCGAAGTCGCCCGTCGCTCCGAGCAGTCGCTGCACGTCCGGGTTTTGCGAATTGCGCTGCTCGTCGACATTCGCTTGGGTGACGCCGAGTTCTTCGGCGGCGACGAGCGCATTCAGCGTAAAGCGGACGACGACCTCCCAGCGCGGCTGGCCCTGCGCAACGACGGGCCCGATCGGCTCGTTCGACACCGTTTCGGCGAGCACCTTGTAGTCGTCCTGGTTCGGCAGCTTCGCGAGTCGCGCGGCGAGCCCCGAACGGTCATTGATGACGGTGTCACAGCGCTTGCCGACGAAGGCGTCCCACGCCTGCTCGGCGGACGCGAACGTGACGATCTTGTACTTGAGCTTGTGCGCGCCGAAGTAGCTCGCCACGATCAGTTCCGACGTGCTTCCCTGCAGCGTGCAGATCGTCGCGTTGTTGAGGTCCGCGATCTTGCTCGCCTTCGATTTCTTCGTCACGACGAAACCCTGCCCGTCGAAGAACATGATCTTGGGAAACTTGAGGCCGCTCACGTCGCGACTTTGCGTCCACGTGAAGCGATGGGTCAGCACATCGACCACGCCAGTCGGCAGCCCCGCGAACGCCGTCTTCAGGTCCATCGGCGTCAGCTGGATTTTCGTTGCGTCGCCCACGACGGCGGCCGCGATGGCTTTGCACAGGTCGACGTCGAAGCCCTGGCGCTGCCCGGCGTTGTCTTCGGCGGAAAACCCGGCCGCGGCGAGCGTTACGCCGCACTTGACGACGCCGTTGGTCTTGACGTCATCGAGAACATCGGCGCGCGCGACATCCCCCAGTACGACGAACGCGGCGAAGCCGAGGATGGCCCTCGAAAGCTTGATGTGAAGGGGCATGGATGTCGTCTCCGTTGGAAAGGTGACAGCGATGGCTTCAAGGCGGCGAATGCTACGCGCAGCGCAGATACCAGTCGAGCGACGCGGGAACGGCCGCAAGCAATGAACCGCAGGACGAGAAGATCGCCCGAAGCGGCGCGGCGGACATCGGATGGTGCATCGGAGGCGTCAGCCGCGGCCACAGACTCGCATAATGTACACGCCCGCCTACGCGTTTTTTGCCCGCCCGAGAACCTGCGTCAGCGCGAACAGCACCGACGTCACGACGATCATCATCGTCGAGATGGCCGCGATCGTAGGGTCGATCTGGTCGCGCAATGCCATGAACATGTTGCGCGTGAGCGTCGAATTGGCGCCGCCCGAGACGAACAGCGCCAGGATCACCTCGTCGAACGACGTCAGGAACGACAGCAGCGCGGTGGAGACAACCGCGAAGCGGATCTGCGGCAGCGTCACTAAGATGAACGCGCGCGGTCGCGATGCACCTAGGCTCCGCGCAACCATTTCCTGGTTCGCGTCGAACGTCTTCAGCGCAGATGTGACGACGATGACGACGAGCGGCACGGCGAGTGTGCGAGCACGAGACCGGCGAGCGAGTTGTTGAGCTTCGCCTTCACGTAGACATAGAACACGGCGACGGCGATCAGGATCACTGGCACGATCATCGGCATCATCAGCAGCACGTGCACAGCCCGCGCGGCGCGGAAGCGCGACGCCGCCAGTCCGTACGCGGCCATCGTGCCGAGCGGGGTCGCGACGAGCGCGGTAAGCGTCGCCGCCTTGAACGATGTGGCCGCGGCCTGCACCCAGGACGCCGACGCGAAGAAGTTCGAGTACCAGCGAAGCGACCATTGCCGCGGCGGGAACTCGAGGTACTGTCCCCCCGAAAACGACATCGGCACGACGATCACGTCGGCACGATCAGGAAGGCGAGCACGAGCGCTGCGATCGCATAGAGCCAGAGCCCGTGCATGATCTGCGTGGCAGACGCCGGCTCGAGCGTGTTCCATCCAGTGGGCACCTGCCGCATGGGCCCGGATCCCGGCGACGCCGTCGTCGATCGTCGACTGCGCGTGCACGGTATGGAAGCGCTGCGCATCGTCGATGCGTCGATATTCCCGTCGATCACGTCCGGAAACACCAACGCGCCCGTGATCATGGTCGCTGAAAAGGCGGCCGATCTCGTGCTCGAGGACGCCGCTCGATCATGAGCAGCGAAAGGGAGAGTGCCGCGCTCGGCCCGCCCTTCGCGGCCGGCGGGAAGCCCGCACCTTATTGGTGGGATCGGGTACCGCGCCCTGCGCCGGCGGATGTAGAAATTCCGCCGAATGTCGATGTCGCAATCGTCGGATCCGGTTATACGGGGTTGCACGCCGCGTTGCAGACGGCGCGTGGCGCCCGACGCACGATCGTCTTCGACGAGGACGACCTCGGGTTCGGTTGCAGCACGCGTAACGGCGGCCAGATCTCGACGAGCGTCAAGCCCGGTTACGAGATGCTCGCCCGCAGGTACGGAGCATCGGGGTGTGGCATGGGGAGTTACCTCGGCATGCGCGTCGGACAGCAGGTGCTCGAGCGGGAAGAGGGTCGCACGGCGTTCGACCGCCTGCCGTTCGAGACGCGGCCCATCTATCGCGGGAGGCCGTGGTTCCTCGCACCCTCCATTCGCTACTACCGCTGGCGCGACCGCTTACCGATCTGAAAGGCGAAACATGGCGCGGGGCTTAGCGGGCTCGCGGCACATCGAGCGCGCTTCCGCACCCGGGCGAACGATCGCCTCCGCGCCGCTTACGCCGCGGCCGCTTCCTCGGTCTGCTGGTGAGCGCGATCAATGGATCGAGCGCACGCTCCGCCCCATGCCGACGAGGGCCTCCGCGCCGCTTACGCCGCGACGGCTTCCTCGATCTGCTGATGCGCCGACGTCAACGCATCGTGCGCCGCCTGTTCGCCCATGTTGAGTCCCTCGGCATAGACAAATCGCAGATCGGTGATCCCGAGGAACGAGAAGATCGTCTTCAGATAGGGCACCTGCGAATCAGCGGGGGTATCGCGGTACTTGCCGCCGCGAGCGAGCACCGCGTACAGGGTCTTGCCCTTCAGCAATCCCTCGGGGCCTTTTTCGGTATAGCGGAAGGTTGCGCCCACTCGGGTGATCGCATCGATCCAGTTCTTGAGTGGCGCGGGGACCGCGAAGTTGTACATCGGCACCCCGATCACGACGACATCAGCGGCTTCGAGCTCGGCGATCAACGCGTCATCGAGCGCCACGCGTGCGGCCTGCTCCGGCGTGCGGTTCGCGGCCGGCGTGAAGAGTGCGCCGAGCGCGGCCTCGTCGAGGAGCGGATGGGGCGTTGCGTTGAGATCGCGCAGCGCCAGCTCCGCGTCCGGATGGTCGAGAAGCAGGCGCTCGACGAGGTGGTCGGCAATAGACGATGAGTGGGATGCGGCGCCGCGCGCGCTCGACTTGATTTGCAGGATATTCATTGAGCCTCCATGGCGATCGGTGAGTTGATGGAGGAAATGTATATGTTGCAAGGATGGTCCGGAAGCCGTCAGAATGGGATTCATTGTTCCAAACCAGGAACAATAGCTCTCAGGAGTAAAGCGCATTGAACCTCGAGCCGAATGACTTGCTCTTGTTTGCCCGCGTCGTCGACGAAGGCAGTTTCTCGCGCGCGGCGCAGCGCCTCGGGATGCCCAAGTCGACCGTCTCCCGGCGCGTCGCTGCGCTCGAGACACAGCTCGGCGAACGCGTGCTGACTCGGACGACCCGCAAGCTGACGGTCACCGACTTCGGCACGGCGGTACTGCAGCATGCGCGACACGTTGCGGAGGACGTGCAGGCGGCGGAGTCGCTCGCGCAGAACCGCCAGACCCAGCCGAGCGGCCGGCTCAGGGTGACGATGCCGGCCGACCTCGGCAACATGCTGCTCGCGCCGTGGATCGCCGAGTTCGTGCTGCTCTACCCCGCCATCACCCTCGAAATCGATTTCTCTGCGCGCTTCGTCGATCTCGTCGGCGAAAACTTCGACGTTGCAATCCGAATGGGTGATTTGCAGGATGACGCATCGCTCGCCGCGCGGCGCCTCGCAACGTTTCGTTCCAGCCTATACGCGGCGCCCGCCTATGTCGCCCGTCGCGGCGCGCCCACCGAGCCGCACGAACTCGTGCAACACGTCGGGCTGCACAGCCTTTCTCGCACCGGAGAGCCGATTCCCTGGGTGCTCCATCAAGGTGACGAGCAGTGGCGAGGTGTCGCCGTATCGCGCACCGTCGCGAATTCCCCCGAAGTGTTGATGCGGATGGCGCTGCACGGCGCGGGCATCACCCTTGTGCACGATCACTTCGCCCTGCAATACCTGGAGCGCGGCGAGCTCGTGCCGGTGCTGCGCAAGTGGCGCTCGGCGCCGGTCAGCGCCTGGGCGGTATTTCCTGGACGCCGCCTAATGCCGTTGCGAACGCGTGCCTTCATCGACACGCTCGTTGCCCGATTCAGCGGTCCGGAATGCGCCGCGGTGGAGGCCTCGCTCCAGCCAAGCTTGCGGACCCCGCGTGCACGCTCAGCCACGACGAAAGCGAGACGTGGCTGAAGCGTGTTATCCCAACCGCCGTCCTACGATTGCGCTGACCTGTACCGCTCGAGCCTGCGGTCGGGCACGAGCCACATGAGCGCGACGGTTACGAAGAAGGCGATGCCGATCCACGCGTAGGCCATCCATGCGCTCAGGATTCCCGCGATATAGAGGACGGGCGATGCCTTCCCCTTGAAGTCTCGGGCGATCGCACGCGCGAGCGGCGAATCGCGGCCTTCGTGCCGAATGAGGCACCACTGGAGGACGGAATAGGCGAGTGCGCACATGAGCAGATTGATGCCGTACGTGACGGTCGGCCATCGCTCGAAGTGGTTTTCGCCCATCCAGCCCGTGGTGAACGGCAGGAGCGACAGCCAGAACAGCAGATGGAGGTTCGCCCACATCACAATGCCGTTGATGGACTTCGCCGCATGCAGCATGTGGTGATGGTTGTTCCAGTAGATGCCCACGTAGATGAAGCTGAGGACATACGTCAAGAACACTGGAATCAGCCGCGTGAGCGCATCGAGCTCGGGCCCGTGCGGCACCTTCATCTCGAGCACGATGATCGTGATGATCACTGCGATCACCCCGTCGCTGAACGCCTCGAGTCTTTCCTTGCGCATCCTGGATGTTCCGTCGCCGAAAGATGGGATCAGGCCCGAGAGCGGGACTCGATCCTGGGGCAAGGATACGCTTGCACCACTGCGCAGCAGCGGTGTTGCCTCTACATTACCCGCCAACCGTCAACAGGAAGCGCGTTTGCGCTCGACCTGTAGAAAGAGTGGCCGCGCGCACGCCGCGGCAAAAATTCTCGCGTCAGTCCGCAGCCGCTGCGCGGGCGCCCGAATCCCGCTAGGTTGCAGCAAGAAGTGCCGCGCATGCCTTGGCGACCGCGGCCACTTCATTGTTCGGTTTCGATCCCGGGATCGTTGCCCAGCCGCCCTTCTCGACGAAATCGCCTTGCGACCAGCCGTCCACTTTCTTCAAAGCGGCAAGATTGCCGGTGGCATCGGGAGCGGTCTGGAATCTTTGGACGCAGACCGGTGCCAGCGCCGTGACGACGGCGGCGTTGACGCGTTGCGTTGCGTCTGCCTCGGCCCTGCCGCCGGTGACCCATCCGCCCCACGTGAAGCCGACGATTGCCGCAGCGACAGCCCCACCTGCGAGGCCCCACAGTGCTGGTTTGGTCTCAACTGGAATCTTCATAAAGCCTCTTTGGTGAACGAAAAGGATGCCGCCGGTCCTGGCAGGTGTTCGATGCAGCCAACGAGCATGTCCACGTGCGCAGTTCGACCGGGAGTCGCTCCAGCATTACGCGAAAGGGCCTGGATCTGTATGTACGCTGTCGCACATAGCGCAGCATTTGACCTGCGCTCATCCAGTCAAGAGATCGGGCCGGGGG
>JBKPOL010000476.1:0-6799 GCA_046733075.1 Pseudomonadota bacterium
GCAGAGAATGACGATCGCGAGGACCATGCATCCGACGTAGGGCAGCGTCCCCCACATGACGCGCGTCACCGGAACGTCCGGCGCGATCGCATTGACGATATAGATGTTGAGTCCCACCGGCGGATGGATGAGGCCGATCTCCATGTTGATCGTCAGGATTACGCCGAACCATACCGGATCGAACCCTGCCGCGCGGATGATCGGATAGAGGATCGGACTCGTCATCAGGATGATCGCGGCGGGTGGAATGAAGAACCCGCAGACGAGCAGGAATACGTTGATCATCGCCATCAGCACCCAGCGATTCACGTGCATGTCGGCGATCGCCTGCGCGAGCGTTTGCGTCAGGTAGAGCGACGTCAGCATGTATCCGAACAGAACCGCGGCGGCGATGATCGTCAGGATCATCACGGACTCGCGCATCGTGTCGCGGAGGATGTGCCACCATTGACCCGGTCGCCACATCCGGTAGATGACGACGGCAAGCACCACACACAGTGCCGCGCCGACGCCCGCCGCTTCGGACGGCGTCGCCACCCCGCCGTACAACACGTACATGACGCCTGCGACGATGAGCAGGAACGGCGCGATCTTGGGAACCGACGAGAACTTCTCGCGCCACGTGTACCGGAAGTCGGCCGCGTGCGCCCGAAACCCGCGCTTCCAGATGATGAAAAGCGTCCACAGTATGAAGAGGCCCGTGAGCAGCAGCCCCGGAAAGACGCCGGCCAGGAACAGCCGGCCGATCGACGTCTCCGTCGCAATGCCGTACAGGATGAAGGTGATCGACGGCGGGATCAGGATGCCGAGCGTGCCGCCCGCGCAAATCGAACCGGTGGCGACGTCGTCCGGATAGCCTCGCCGGCGCATTTCGGGAATGCCCATCTTGCCGATGGCCGCGCAGCACGCCGGGGACGATCCCGTCAGCGCCGCGAAGAGCGCACACGCCCCGAGGTTCGAGATCACGAGTCCACCGGGCACGCGATACAGCCAGCGGTCGAGCGCCTCGTACAGATCCTTGCCCGCGGGTGACGAGCCGATCGCCGCGCCCATCATCACGAACATCGGGATCGAGACGAGCGTGAAATCGTTGAGGCCCGAGTAGAAGGTCTCAGCCACGACGTGCAGGGCGTCGAAACCCTGAAAGATCAGCACGAACGCGATCGAGATCGCACCGAGCCCGAACGCAACCGGGGCGCCGGACAGCAGCGTCGCGAGCGTCACGACCAGCACCAACACCCCTTGCGTCGTCGGGCTCATCCCAGGGGGCGCTCGCGCGCGCGGTTACTCACGACACACTCTTGCTGTCCGGCGCAATGTCAAAGGGCGCCTCGCGGCCCGTGACGAGCGCGATGATGTCGACGACGTACTGAAGCGTAAGCAGGCCGAGACCGATCGGCATCGCCGAATACGGTATCCACAAGCGGGCGCGCCACATCGTGTCCGACACCCAGCGGTTATCCCACGCCTCCTTCCAGAACAGGAACGTGAGCACGGTCATTACTGCGCAGAATGCGATCGACATGATGCTCGCACCGAGCGCCAGAATGAACCGGGGACGCGACGGCAGATGAAGCGGCAGGACGTTGACGTTGACGTGGCCGCGCGTCATCAGCACGTACGGACTGGCAATGAACGTCGCCGACGTGATGCAATAGGTAATGAAATCGGTCTGCCAGATCGTGCTCTGGTTCAGCACGTACCGGACGAATACCATCTGGCACACGATCACGACGGCGAGCGCGACCAGCGCCGCGCCGATGACGCCACACAGCCGCGATATCGCCCGAATCGCCCGAGCGAATCGGTCGCCGCTCGTCACGCTTGCCACGCCGGCCGATGCTTCGCCGACCGGCGCTCTGCGCTTCCCACCGCACCGATCGTGCGCAGGGTCACGTCACTTCACGGCAAGTGCTTCGTCGATGAGCTTCTTGCCGTCGGGCACCTCCTTGGCGAACTCGGCGTAAGAGCTCTGCTGCGCGACCTTCAGCCACTGGTCGTACTCTGCGGGAGTCAGCGTCACGACTTCAACGTGGTGCTCCTTGAAGATCTTGACCATCTCGTCGTCGAGCGCCTTCGCTTCCTTCGCGAAGTAGGCCTCGGCCTTCTTGCCTGCGGTCATAAGCGCGTCCTGCTGCTTCTTGTCGAGCCGGTTGAACGACTTCTTCGACATCAGCACCGGCTCGTACATGAACCACAGCGCGTTGTCGCCCGGTGCGGTCACGCACTTGACCTGCTCATAGATGCGGAATGAAACGAAGCTGCCGCTGCTCGTGTCGGTCGCGTCCGCGACGCCCGTCTGCAGGGCGTTGTAGACCTCGTTCGACGGGATCGAGACGATCGATGCACCGGCCGATTGCCACATGGCGGCGAACGTCGGACCGGCCGAGCGGATCTTCAGGCCCTTCATGTCCGCCGGCGTGCGAACACAGCCCTTCTTCGAAGCGACGGCTCCGGCGAGCCATGCGTCCGCGAGGACGACGACGCCTGCCTTATCGATCTTCGCCCGAATGTCCTTCATGAAGGGCGAGCTGGCCAACCTCTGCGCGCGCTCGTGACTGCGCACCAATCCGGGCATGAGCGTGGCGCCGAATTCGCGCACTTTCCCGCTCGCATAGTCGAGGGGAAACGACGAGATGTCGAGCTGTCCGTTGACGAGCGCGTTCCATTGCTCGTTGGGCTTGAAGAGCGCCGCGCCCGGATAGACCTGCACGTCAAGATCCACGCCGGCCGCTTTCGCCTCCCGCGCAATGATCTGCACCATTTCGTCGCGCGCATCGCCCTTGCCGCCCGGAAACTGGTGGGAGGCGCGTAAGACGACTGGGGCGGCAACGAGTGAGCCACTGATCGTCGCAAGCACCACCGACGCGGCCAATCGCGCAGGCGTAATCGCTTTCATTGGTCATCCTCCAAGAATTGTCTGAAACCGCGGTCCTGCCCCCTTGTAATATTCGTGGTCGAGCGTTGAGGGCCGGCGCCTAGCAATTGTAAGCGGGAATCGTCCGGCCTCGACGCTCCCACTTGCGCATGTCACGGGCTCCGCGCGCAAGGCCGACCGAGGCATGTCCAAGGGGTCGAACCGTTCATGCGGGAGTAACGGGGCGCACGAATGGTCGAACAGCAGGCGCGAGGCACGCCCGACAGGACTCGAACCTGTAACCGCCGGCTTAGAAGGCCGGTGCTCTATCCAATTGAGCTACGGGCGCAGTACGGTCCCGGATGATAACGCCGCTGGTGGGGCCCGCGCCGCTAACGTAGAGTTGATGCTGCCGTACGCGAATTGGAAAGCGCGAGTCGTGCAAGAACAGACTTCCGTCACGACGTTTCTCTTCACCGACATCGAGGGAAGCACCCGGCTCTGGGAGCAGGTGCCCGAGCGCATGCAGGCTGCGCTCGCGAGGCACGATGCATTGGCGCGCGAGGCAGTCGAATCGCGGCATGGCAGCGTCGTGAAGAGGACCGGCGACGGAATCCATGCGGCGTTCACCGACCCACTCGATGCGCTGCGCGCAGCACTCGCATTCGAGCAGGCGCTGTCCGTCCCCGGCGCCACCGGCGATGTCGAGCTGCGCGCACGATGCGGCATCCACGTCGGCGTCGTCGAGAACCGCGACAGCGACTTTTTCGGAAGCCCCGTGAATCGCGCGGCGCGCATCATGAGCGCTGCGCACGGCGGCCAGATCCTGCTGTCGCAGATGGCGGCCGATTTCGTTCGCAACCGGTTGCCCGAGGGTGTCCTGCTGCGCGATCTCGGCGAAGTGCGGCTGCGGGATCTCGCGCATGCGGAGCGCGTCTTCCAGGTGGTTCACGAGACGCTGCGACAAAACTTCCCCGCGCTGCGCTCGCTCGAGGCCACGCCGAACAATCTCCCGCAGCAGATGACGTCGTTCGTGGGACGCGAGCGCGAAGCGGGCGAGTTGCGCGCGCTGATTGCGCGCTCGCGCCTCGCGACGATCGTCGGCACCGGTGGACTCGGCAAGACGCGGCTCTCGCTTCAGGTTGCGGCCGTCGTCATGGACGACTTTCCGGACGGCGTATGGCTGGTCGAGCTCGCCGCGCTCAGCGATCCGCGTGTGGTGCTGCAGGCGGCCGCGTCGGTGCTCGGCGTGACGGAAAGCGCCGGCGTGCCGCTCGTGGACGCGATCGTCGCCCACGTGCGAAACCGCCGGCTCCTGATCGTTCTCGACAACTGCGAACATCTGATCGAAGCATGCGCAACACTCGCGCGCCAGTTGCTGGAGGCGAGCGCAGGCACGCGAATCCTCGCGACAAGCCGGGAGTCGCTGCGCGTTGCCGGTGAAACGGTATACACGCTTCCCGCACTCGCGGTGCCGACGGGCGCGCACGCTTCAACCCCGGCTTCGCTGGTGCAATGCGACGCGGCCCGGCTCTTCGTCGAGCGCGCAGCGGCGGTGCACAGCGGATTCGCCGTGACGGCCGCGAACGCCGATGCAATTGCCACGATCTGCCGCAGCGTCGACGGCATTCCGCTGGCGCTCGAGCTTGCCGCGGCGCGCGTGCGGGCGTTGTCCGTCGACACAATCGCGGCGCGCCTCGACGATCGTTTCCGCCTGCTCACCGGTGGCGATCGAACGGGCCTTCCGCGCCAGCGCACGCTGCGCGCACTGATCGACTGGAGCTACGAGCTGCTCACGCCGGAGGAGGCGCTGCTGTTCGGTCGACTCGCCGTGTTCGCGGGTGGATTCACGCTGGAGGCGGCAGAGGATGTGGGCGCGGGCGACGCGATCGAAGGGAACGACGTTGTCGATGTGCTGACGCACCTCGTCGAGAAATCGCTCGTGGAGCGCGAAGCCGCCGGCGAGCGGTACCGGATGCTCGAGACAGTTCGGCAGTATGCCCTCGAAGCGCTCGAGCGAAGCGGCGATACGCGTTCGCGACGGACCCGGCATCTTGAGTTCTACCTTGCGTTCGCCCGACGCGCGCGGCCCGGAATCGTCGGACCGGAACAATCGCAGTGGCTCGTTCGCGTGGACGTCGAGCGGGAAAATCTGCTCGCTGCGCATGCGTGGTCGTGCGAAGCGGACCTCGCAAGCGAATACGGGTTGCCGCTCGTGTCCGCGCTTCGCCGTTACTGGGTATTTCGAGGGCTGCTCGGCCTTGGATATCGGATCACCCGCGAAGCGCTCGCCTGCCCCTCGGCACAGAAGACCCGGGAACTGCGCTGCGAGGCGCTTCTCGACGCGGGCCAGCTCGGGTCGTTCATGGGCCGCTACGCCGAGGCGCAGGAATATCTCGAGCAGTGCCTCGCCATTGCGCGCGATCTCGACGACAAGGTCCGCATCTCGGCGGTGCTCCAGCCGCTCGGCCTCGCACTCCTCGGACGCGGGGACCTGCCCTCCGCACGCCGCGTCCTGAAGGAAGGACTCGGTCTTGCGGAAACGCTCGGAATCCCGCGCGAGATCGCATGCGCACTCAATTCACTTGCGCAGACGGCACGTACCGAAGGCGATCTCGCGACGGCCGATCCGCTCTACGAGCGCGTCCTCGAGATTGGCCGGAAGAGCGGAGACGCGGATATTCTCGCCGTGAGCCTGCTGAATCTCGCGATGGTAGCAATCGCCCGCGAGGCGAACGAGCGTGCGCGAGCCCTGCTGTGCGAAGTCCTCGAGATCGTCGATCAGTCCGGCCTCAAGCCTGCGGCGCAAGGCCTGCTGGAGGTTTCAGCAGGGCTCGCCGCCGCCCGCTCCGAGTGGCAAGAGGCAGCGCGGTTCTTCGGTGCGGCCGAGTCGCAGACGGCCGAGACCGGGCTGCATCGCGATCCGGCCGACGAGGCCTTCCTCGCGCCGTTCATTGCACGCGCACGGGAGCGTCTGGGCGCTGCGACGTTTGCGCAGGCGGACGCCGCGGGTCGTGCGCTCGATTACCCGCAGGTGATCTCAGAATTGCGCCGCTGGTTGCAGAGTCCGGCGCGCGACGTCGGGTAGATTCAGTGGTTGACGATCCACGCGTCGAGCGACTGAACGCGGCGCGGTCCCGGCGTTGGAGGAGTCAGTGGTTTACGATCCACGGGTCGAGCGACTGCACGCCGCGCGGTCCGAACGGACTGTCCTTCACCGTTAGATTGATCGCATATTTAAAGACGCCGAAATCGGGGTGTTTGTCCCGGCACACGAAGGCGTCCTTGCCTTCCGCCCGGCACTCGAATGACGAGTTGTCGAGCACGATCCCGTTGTCCGCGAATTCCGCTTGCCGCTCTCCGGCGATCTTCCAGCGAATGTCGACTTGCCGGTTGGGCTCCGGAACCACGATCACATCGTAATCGACCGACAAGTCGCACTCAAAGTATCGCGGGCACGCTACGGTCACGACGACCGTGCAGTCCCTGCTTCCATCGCACTCCAGTTTCTTCCCGGCTTTCTGCACGCGCGGTTGAATGATCGCGCAGCTCGTGAGCAGCAACGCTGCTGCAAACGCGATGAAGACGGTGCGCATCGGCATCTTGTTCCCCGTATCAATTGGCGGCGCAGCATTGTCGCGGAAAGTGTCGGCAGATGGGAAGCGCGCGCGTTGCGGCTTCACGCGTCGCTTTAGGCGCAGCGTTGTAAGTCTCGCCGCCGCTCGCTTTAGGCCTTTGGCTGACAACGGAAACGCCTTTACACGACGCACCGGGCAAGCCTCCGCGCCTTACGGGAAAGCGCTTCTCGAATCAGTACGTTACTTGGGCAGAGTCCTTGCATTGGTCACTGTGTTCCGGCAGCACGTCGCTGCCCATGATTTCAAGGAGGCCCTGATGAATCCGCGTTTTAAAAGCAGGCTGGTTTCCGGCTTGGTAGTCTCC
>JBKPOL010000477.1:0-5132 GCA_046733075.1 Pseudomonadota bacterium
CCTGAACGCGTGATTTCTGAGCCGGAAGCGAGGCGAAGCAAGCCTCAATAGTTCAGCGTCACGGCACCTGATAGACGAGGATTCGGGCGGACGTTCCCCCGACCGCCGGCGCCGCGACATATAACCGCCCCTCCTCGGGCACGAACAGGCCGGTCCGCGCGCGTGGAGCCGTCTCGATGGTTTCCACCCTCACATAGCGGTCCGGGGTGTCTCGACGGAAGACGTCCACTTTTCCCTCGCCGCACACGACGTAGATCCGGTCGTGCTCCCGGTCGAAGAACACGTCGTCCGAATCGTTGTCAATCGGCAAGCGCGCAGTGACCTTTCCCGACTCGGTGTCGTAGACGAGCAGCGCGGGCGGCGAGCGCGTTCCCACGAACAGACGGTGTCCCTGTTCATCGAGCGCCATCGGAAAGTTGGCTGACGCAGCTGGCGTCTCCCACCGGCCGACGATCTGTCGCTTCAGCCGATCAACGACGATTATCTTCTTTGCACTCGGAACGTTGACAAAGGCGCGGCTGCCGCTCCCTTCGAGCTGGAACGACTCCGGGTGTCCGGGCAGCGCAACTTCGGCGCTCGATTCGCCGCTTGCCGCATCGAGCATCCGCAGCGCGCCCTGACCGTAGCCCACCCAGACCTTGCGAGCGACCACGTCGTAGCGCACGTTGTCCGCGTCGCTCATGTCGCTGATGCGGGCCACTACAGACAGCGAAGCAACATCAACGACGTCCACGCGGTTGCCCGCGCCATTTGCGATGACCAAACGGTCGGAGTCGGGGAGATAGACGACGCCTTGCGGCGCGCCAAGTCCGGAAATCGTTCGGCGTTGGTTGCTTCGAGTGTCGATCGCCTCGACGGTGTCGTTGCCCAGCGCGGCGATGAAGATGCGATGCCTGCTCGGATCCGCCGAGAGGTGGTCGATTCGTCCCTTCACGCCAGTCAAGGGAATCGTGGCGACGAGCTCCGTGGCAATTGCCTTCGACGTGTCCAACGCGGCTACCGCCACGATCAGACCGAGCAAGACGCAGAAAGGACCAGTCACGCGACCGCCGAGGCTCTCCCGTACAGGTCGGGACTCCACGTACGAAGCTCGTCCTGTCCCTCCTTGCACCACGTGTAGAGCGCGTCGTACATGATCATTCCGTGTGCAAGCATTTCATGGTCGTCGGCGAAGTTGCGGGAAAGTCCCAGTGACATGGCCGCCAGGCCGGACGCCTGCGGTGCCAGTTCCAGACACGCCGTGTCGGCACCGCGCACGATGACGGCCAGTTTTGCAAGCGCAGGATCGTGGAGGCGGTAGTGCTTTAGAAAGGCATCGAAGCTGCAGTGTTCCCCTTCATGGGAGAAATGCACGTCCGGGATGTCATAGGGTACGGCATCCCTTTCCCCCGCTACCCGTTGAACGTCGGGAGTCGGCACGTAGAGAAACTCGGCATGGGCATCGACGAAGCGCGCAATGAGCCAGGGGCAGGCGATGCGGTCGATCTTCGGTCGCTCGCGCGTGACCCATCGCGTTGTCGCATGCGGAGGCTTGCGATCGACCGCGCCGGCCTCGCCCGACCAAGCCGCGATGCCGCCTCCGAGATAGCGGGCGGCAATGCCGCGCTCGCCGAGCGCTCGTACAACCTGCTGGCTCACCTCGCCGCCGTGAGCGCAATAGACGACAAAGGAACCGGCTGCGGGCAGCGAATGCGCCCAGCGCGAGACCTTGTCTGGATCGCGTCTCAATGCGCCGGAGAGCATTTGATTCGATTGCCGAAACGCTTGGTCGCGTCGCACATCGATGACGATCGGCGCGCTTCCGCTGAGCAGTTGCGCCCATAGGTCTGCTGCTGAAACGCAATTTTTGGATGCGATATCGATCTTCGTGTTCATGCCCGCTCCGTTTTGCTACGCGGCTGTTCCACCATGCAGCAGCGGATAGATGACGAGCCCGAGGACTGCAGCCCCGGCAACGATGACCGGCTCCTGCAGTTTCGGGAATTTCCAAAGCAGTACGAGCGTGATGCCGGCCAGGATGGCTGTGGGCACGTCAATGATCGATCGTTTCGCGAGCACGAACGCGGCACCGGTAATAGCGCCAATCGCCGCGGCGGTGACGCCGTCCACGAACGCAACGAGCGACGGCATCTTCCCGTAGCGCTTGAAGTAGGGTGCCGGGATGACGGTAAAGAGGTAGCAGGGCAAGAACGTGGCAAGGGCGGCGACACATGCGCCCGGCCACCCCTGAATGAGGTAGCCGATGAAACCTACCGTTATCACCACCGGGCCGGGCGTGATCATTGCCACTGCAACCGCGTCGACAAACTGACGCTCGGTAAGCCAGTGATGCTCGGTGACGACGCCTGCATAGAGAAAGGGCACGATGGCAAGCCCCGATCCAAATACGAACGCGCCCGCTTTGGCAAAGAACAGCCCAATCTCGGTGAGCAAGGACCAGTCAACGGCCGAGGTGATGCCCGATCCGGCCGGGGCTTGAATGGAGACGAGCGCACTGAAGCCGCCTCGCTGCAGCCAGCGGGGCGGCGCCCGCACGGTCAACGCGATCAAGCCCGCAAGAATGAAAAGCCAGGCGCTCTCGGACTCCGTGATCGCCGTGACGGCCGCCAGCACGACATAGATGAGCCACAGCAGCTTGTCCTTGCCTACCGCGCGCTTCGTCAGCTTGTACGCGCTAATCGCGATGATGCCGATAACCGCAGCGCCGACGCCGTAGAACACGGCCTGCATCCACGGCAGCCCCTCATATGCCACGTATGCCCACCCGATCGCGAGAACCATCAGGAACGATGGCAACACGAAAGCCACGCCGGTGAGCGTGGCCCCCATGGTTCGGTAGTGGACGTACCCCAGGTACATGGCGAGCTGCGCGGCCAGTGGACCCGGCATCAGCTGCGCAAGCGCGAGGCCCTCCTTGTAGTCAGCGTCTGAAATCCACTTTCTCGCATCCACGAGGTCGCGATGCATGTACCCGCAGAGCGCGACCGGCCCGCCAAAGCCAAGCGAGCCAAGCCGCAGCATGTACGCGACGAGTTGCCAAAGCGAATACACGGGCGCGCCCGTGATTGCGGTCGAGCGAACGCTGTCCATGGCCCTGCTACACAACCGGCGCGGCTGACCTGCCTTTCATCGCAGCGCGGTCATGGCTTCAACCTGACAGGGCCGCCGCTTGCCTTCCAGCCCGAGTGCCCGCTGTTCATGTACTTCGCATCGAATCCGGCTTCCCGAAGCTTTCTCGCCGTGCCGCAGCCAACATGGAAGCCGTATGCGCAATACACGACGACTGGCTGTGACTGCGAAAGATCCTTCATCCAGTCCTGCAGACGATCAGGGTCTCGCCAAGGGATGCCGTCTGCGATGTCCTGTTGGCGCGACAGCGAGTGCCGGGGCCGTACGTCGATCACTTGGACTGGTTCCTTCGCAGCGAGCATCGCTTTCACCTCCTCGACGCCGATGCCTGGCACGTCCGCGAACTCTTCCTGAATGAGCGGTCGCGGCGGCGCGACCTTCGTGGCGTCTTCGTAGCGACCTTCCACTCCTTGCCAATCGACATTACGTAGAAACGTATCGACGTAGGCTTTTGCATTTGCGCCGAAATCCATGTGATATGCGTGCTCGTACATGTCGAGCGCGAGGATCGGCACGCCGCTCACGACTGCTTGCGAATGCTCCGCCGCATACTGGTTCAGGAGATGGCCGTCGCGGGGGATGTAGGTTAGAACCACCCAGCCGGAACCGCCGCCAAGCGCATAGCCCATGGTTCTGAACTCCGTACGCCAGCGATCGAACGAGCCGAACTGCTTGGCGATCACGTCCACTATGGTGCTTGTCGGCTTGCCCTCTCCGTTCAGGCTCGCGAAGTACAGCTCGTGCAGAACGGTCGAGTTGAGCGCAACCAATTCTTCCCGCTTGAGCCCGTTGATGACGTGGCCGGGCGTGTTCTCGAAATCGAGGGCTTCGAGTTGTTCGGTGATGCTGTTGAGACGGCGCAAGGCACCGCCGTAGTTGTTTTCGTAGTGGCTCTCGATGAGCTTCAACGACAGGCCGTTCAGCACCCATGGCCGGCAGTGGATCTGTTTCAGCGAATACTGCATATGGCACCCCCAAGCGCAAGTTGGCGAACGCTGCGCTGCCACTGAAAGGCCAGAGCACGGGCATATGGGAGACAACAGTGCCCGCGATCGCGCGCAACGTCACAGGATTTGGACGGGGCACCGTCTTGGAGGGGATCAACCCGGGGGTCCTGGCAACCCCCACCGAAAGGCTACGCCAGAACGGTCACGGCTGCAATGGACGCCACTCGCGGCGTATGCTATGCCGCCCCCTGAGTCCGTAGGTAGCCACTCCTTCGTTCGGGAACCGTCATGGCGACATCGAGATCGCAAGTGCCACGCGTAAGCGCGCTTGCCGTGGCCGCTGCCATCCTGTTGGCGGCGCTCGCGCACACCGCCGCTGCGCTTCCCGATTCAACCGCGGAGACGAAAGCGGTGCGTCGGCTCAGTCTGGCCGAGAAGCCGTGGACCGGTGATTTCGATCAAATCATCGAGCGCCGGATGATCCGCGTCCTCGTCCCGTACAGCCGCACGCTGTACTTCAACGACAAGGGGAGAGAGCGTGGCATCACCGCGGAGCTCGTGCGGGACTTCGAGGGATACGTCAACAGGAAGTACAAGACGGGCAGGCGCCCGCTGACCGTTTACCTTATCCCCACGACGCGCGACAAACTCTTGTCGAATCTCGTCGAGGGCCTCGGCGACATTGCGGCGGGAAATCTGACGGTGACCGACGACCGCTTGAAGATCGTCGATTTCGCGGTTCAGCAGGATCGAACCGTGCGCGAGGTGGTTGTCACCGGGGCAAAGGCGCCGGCAATTGCTTCCGAGGATGCCTTGAGCGGCATGACGGTTCATGTAAGGCGCGCTTCGAGCTATTACGAAAGCCTGGTCGCGCTGAATGCTCGCTTTCGAGCCGAAGGCAAGCGGGAAGCCATTGTGCAGCTCGTACCGGATGCGCTCGAGGACGAGGACATGATGGAAATGGCTGATGCGGGCGTGCTCGACATTCTCGTCGTCGACGACTGGAAAGCGGCGTTATGGAGACGTGCGCTGCCGCACATCAGCGTGAGCGACGGC
>JBKPOL010000478.1:0-7484 GCA_046733075.1 Pseudomonadota bacterium
GACATGGACACGCCCAAGATCGATGAAACCAAGCTCGCACACTTCGTCAACCGCGCCGTCAGCGACCTCGCGTCTGCCTACGGCGGCGTTATGGTAAGCCTGGGCCACAAGCTCGGCCTGTACAAGACGCTGTGCGGCGCCGGGCCGATCAGCGCGCAGGAACTCGCCGCGCGCACCGGCTGCGCGGACCGCTACGTGCACGAGTGGCTCAACGCGCAGGCCGCGGGCGGCTACGTCAACTACCACGCGGCCAGCGGCACTTACGAGCTCATGCCCGAGCAGGCGATGGTGCTCGCCGATCAGGATAGCCCCGTCTTCATCCCACCGGCTTGGAACGTGCCCGCGTCGATGTGGCTCGACGAGGACAAGTCGCTCGAGGCCTTTCGCACCGGCCGCGGCGTAGCGTGGGGCGAGCACCACGCTCGCATGTCCTGCGGAGTCGCGGCGTTCTACCGCAACGGCTACCGCGCGAGCCTTGTGCCACAGTGGCTTCCAGCATTGGACGGCGTGGTCGAGAAACTCGATTCCGGGATCGAGGTGGCGGACATCGGCTGCGGATACGGCCACTCCACGGTGCTGATGGCACAGGCGTTCCCGAACTCTCGGTTCCACGGCTTCGACCCGCATATGGGGTCAATCGAGGCGGCACGGCGCAATGCTGCGGAAGCCGGTGCCTCAGCAAACACCACTTTTGAGTTGTCGACCGCTGTGGACTACGGCAACCTGCAGTACGGCCTCATCTGTTTCTTCGACTGCCTCCACGACCTCGGCGACCCCGAAGCAGCCGCGCGCCATGCCGCCGCAGTGCTCGCGCCAGAAGGAACGGTGATGCTGGTGGAGCCTTTCGCTCGCGACCGAACCGAACAGAACCTGAACGTCGTGGGTCGCCTCTACTATGCCGCCTCCACCACCATCTGCTGTGCCCACGCGATCTCCGAGGGTGGCCGCCGAGTGCTCGGTGCGCAAGCCGGCGAGGCCGTTCTGGCTGAAGTGTTCCGCAACGGTGGCTTCACCCACTTTCGCCGCGCCTCGGAAACCGCATTCAACTTGATCTTGGAAGCGCGCCGCTAATCGGAGGCTGCTGAGTTGACAGTCGTCGGAGTCGTCAATGAGCCGGTGATCACGAGGGTGTCGGCCAGCGAAGCAGCACTCGCAATAGCGTGCATGTGGGCCGGCGTCCAATCCGCCGGTTTGGTTCGTCCGCGCATCGTAACGCTGCACCGTCCCGCGCTTGCCACTCGCGTTCCGCTTCTCGTCTCCGCTTCAAACAATACGTTCAGTAGTTGTCCTTGAAAGGCTGGCGATCGTCCTGGCTTCACTCATCGGTTTTTTCTCACCGCATCCGCTGCTTCTGGTCATGGCGACCACAAGCCGAAGCACGGCGGACTGAGGCGTCCGGTGCGACAACGACGACGTTATCGTCGAGTTCGTGACGGAAAAGGACCGGATCACCGTCTATGTCGAAGACGATGCAGGCAAGCCGCTCGCGATCAAGGGCGTCGAGGGAACGTTGTCGCTCATCCCGTCCCAGCGCGCGTCGCAGGACGTCAAGCTGGTCCCGGCCGGCGACGGCAAGTTCACTGCCACGGGTCTTCGGCCGGTGCGGGGCGACCGACTGCGGGCGCGAATTGTCCTGCCGACCGGCGGAGCCCTCGAGTGCGTCTCGTTGTCTACGAAGTAACCGGCGGGCGTCCTCTTCGTCGGCGGCGCCGATCACCTGCAGGTCGTGCCCGGGCCGCTGAACACCTCGCGCGTGATGCGCTTCGTCTGCGAAACGCCGCCGACTGCATAACCGAAGTGGCCTGCATTGCCGCTCTCGAACTCGAGCGTGGCTGCGCCGACCGGGACGGCCACCACCTTCGCCGGATCGAACGGTACCGCATCGAAGGGCGGACCCGTCGTCCGATAAAGCGTCCCGGAGAAGCTCGATGAAGTGTGTGCGGGCGCGACGACCGAGAGCCATAACGGGCTGCCGTCGACGTCGTATGTGTACCAGACGGCGAAGATTACGTTGCTCTGCTCGACGACGCTCAGGCCCCAGCCGGATTCCGATCCTGCCGGCGCCGCCCACCAGGCGTCCTGATAACTGCTCGCCGCGCTCACGTCCGGCTGCAATGCAAACGCGCACGTCGGCACATCGCCGAAGACCTGCCGCGTGATCAGCTTGGTCTGCGTGAGCCCGTTGACCGTGTACGTGAATGCGCCGTCGTTGGCATCGCTGAATGTGAGCGTGGCGTGACCGACGCTCGACGCGACCACCTGCGATGCATCGAAAGACGACGTGAACGGCGGACCCCGCGTCGTATACAGCGTACCGGCATAGACGCCCGGCGCTACGCGGTTGGCCGTCATTGCAAGCCACCAGGGCTTGCCGGTGGCATCGTAGGTGAACCAAGTCACGAAGAGGACGTCTCCTTGCTGCGCGATATTCAAACCCCAGCCCGACTCCGAACCCGCAGGCGAATTCCACCAAAGGCCCTCGATTTGCGCGGAAGCAACGGGCTGCCCGGTGCTCGCCGCGAGCACCGCAGCCCATGTGTCGAGCATGCCGGCACCGCATGTGTTCGTCGTGCAATAACACTGCAGCTGGTCGATGGGCTTTTGCGCGATGTCATAGCGCGGTGCCGCGCATTGCGGCACGACGGTGCCATCGCCGTTGTCGGCTCCCGTCGTTGGAAACGCCCGTGCAGTCGCCTGCAGGATATGCTTGATTGCCTGCGGTGTAAGCGTCGGCTGCACGGCGAGCATCAGCGCCGCCGTACCGGAGACGAGTGGCGCGGCGAAGCTCGTGCCGATCGAAGGACTGAGGCCGTCGGTGTATGCCGCACTAGCCGATTCCTGCGTGCCCGTATTCGTGGTCGTCAGGATCGGATAGAGGCATGGCGAACCCGCAGCCGTGTTCACGCAGTTGCCGGCCGGCGCGCTCAGCGCGATCTCGGGACCGAGGTCCGAAAAGCCGACCTTGCTACCTGCGTGCCGGAGCCCTGCAACCGCGATCACGCCATTACAATTGGCGGGAAGGCCAACGGCGTGTCCGGCAGAGTTTCCTGCGGATGCAACGATCACCGTACCGGCCGCGGTGATCTCGTTGACCGCCGCCTGGTACGCGGCCGTGCATCGACCCTCGCTGCCAAGACTCAGGTTGATGACGCGCGCGGGCGTCGGGTTCATCGGGACACCAGGTACATCCAATCCCGCCGCCCATCGCATTCCCGCGATGATGTCCGAATCGAAGCCGCCGCACTTGCCGAGCGCGCGTACCGGCAGCAATCGCACCGTGCGTGCGACGCTCGCCATGCCTATGTTGTTATTGGTCAGCGCGGCGATCAGACCGGCAACCTGCGTGCCGTGCCATGAGCTCCGTTCCGGCACCGTCGTGCATTGGAAAAATTCGCCGCTGCGTTGCGCGAGCTCCGTTCGTGTCACCCAATCTCCGGAATCGGACGCATCGGGATCGCGTCCGTCTCCATCGTTTGCGACCGCCGGATCGCTGATCATGTCGTATCCGGGAAGCAAGTTCCCGCCGTCGGCGACCGAACCGAGGTCGGGGTGGTCGAAACGCACGCCTGTATCCACATCGGCCACGACGATATTCGGGCCGGCCACCGTGATCGACCACGCGGGCGTCGCGTTGATCGAGGACTTGATCTCGCCGGTCGGTGCTCGCAGGTACCACTGCCCGACCGCCGGGCCGCTCACTGCGGGTCCGGCCGCATAGAGTGGATCGTTCGGCACATCGAATGGGTGCCGGCGCTGATCGGGCACCGCGTACTCGACGTCGCTGTCCTCCGCGAGGCGACGTGCAAGTTCATCGGCAGAAACGCCTGTTGCCATCATCACCTGCGCGCGCTCCGACACGGAAGGTCCCGCGCCGAGCGCAATCTTGGTGCGGGATGCGAGTGCCTTCGCGCGCTCCGACCGCGTCGCGCTATCCGTAAGGGACTTGCCGACTCGCGCCAGCGACGACTGTGCCTTGAACGCGACGATGACCCTCGCGGTTTGCTCGGCGGGCACTTGCGCACGGGGTCCGTGCGACGTTCCGCCCAAAAGAACCAGCACAAGCGAAGCGATCCGCCTGATCGTAAGAATCATCGAGTATCTGCGCGCACGAAGCCGCGGACTATCGCAAGACAGCCGAAAAGTTCGCGTTCTCCTGACAGCCACTCGGCAGGTTCGCTGCGAGCCGACCCTCGATGCCCTGCGCCGTCGCCTTCAGCTCGTATACGACTGCAGTCGTGTTGAACGTGAGGCTACCCGTGCATGCGTAAGAGGCGCCGGTCATCTGATAGAGCTGGCCGTTTTGCTGCAGCCCGCCTGAGAGCGTGCAGATCGCACCGGTTGCATACGTGAACGTCAGCGTTGCCGAGTCGGAAGCAGCTTGCGATACCGCCAATGCAAACGTGTCCATATAAGGGCCGTTGGTCGCGCTCGAGGAACAGCTCGCGTATGCGCCGGCCTGCCCGCCGAGGTAACTGCCTCCGAGGCTGATCTGGGTGAGCGATTGACGCTGGATGCGCTTCGTGACGCTTCCTACGCTAGCGACCGAATACGTCAACGTTGCCTGGTATGCGTTCCCGGCATCCGGCTCGAACTTCGCCGTGCCCACCTGCTCTGCCGCCGGATGATCGGCGACGTTCCACGGGTTCGGCCAATACGTACCCGACGTGTGATAGACATTTCCCGCGTAACGCGCGCCGTCCCAGGTCAGCGAAGCGGTGTACCACGAGGGCTGCTTGTCCGCCCCATAGATGAAGAACGTCAGGAAGAGAAAGTTTTCCGACTGGACCACGTTGACGCCCCAGCCTGATTCCTGCGGAGAAAACCAGATGTCGGTGAAATCGGTCGCGAAAGCCGACACGGGACTGATGCATGCGGCAGCGACGACGGCGCGAAACAGGCGTTGGATGCAGGTCGACATGACGTCCCATCAGGTGGAAACCCACGGAGTGTATCAACGCACGCGCGAAACTTTCCAACTGACACAATTCCGGCATCGTTCAACCGCGCATGCGGCGCCACTCGCAGCGCGAAGGCACTTGCTAAACTGCCCGAGCGCAACTCATCCTCGCGCTCTGCGCACAAAGGAGAACCCATCCCGATGTTTACGCTGTATCCGTTGCCCGCGCAGCTTTCCCCCGCGCTCGTCGAGAAGCTGGTTCGGGCCGAACCCGCCACTATCGGTCACTTCCGCCATTGGGGTTTCATGGATCCCGCCGTCAAGGCAATGCAACAGGACGTGCGCATCGCGGGACCCGCAGTGACCGTGCATCAACCGGGTGTGGACGGCACGATCGTCGGCTATGCGCTCGGCCAGTTGCGTGAAGGCGACGTCCTCGTCGTCGATCGCTGTGGCGACACGCGGCACGCCGGCTTCGGCGGCGTCGTCGCCTATGCGGCGAAGGTCGCGAAGGTTGCCGGGGTGATCGTGGACGGCGTCGTCGCGGACATCGGCGAGATTCGCCGGTACGGTGTGCCGGTCTGGTGCCGCGGAATCTCGGCGATCACCACGAAGCGAATCGGCATGGGCGGCTCGTTCTGCGCGCCCGTCTCATGCGGAGGCGTGGCCGTCAAGCCCGGCGACATCATCATCGCGGACGAATGCGGCGTCGTTGTCATGGATCGAGCAGATGCCGAGGCGGCGGCCGATCGCGCAATCGCGATGCAGGACGCGGAAGTGAACACGCGTGCCCGACTCGATGCGGGCGAGAAGTTACCCGACATCTCGGGCGCGACGAAGGTGCTGGAAGAGGCGCTCGCGAGGCAGCGCGGTTAGAAGCATTGCCGTAACCACTCGTCATCGAGCAACAGCCGCTGTATCGGCGCGCCCAACCCGTGCCATAAGCGCGAGCACGGCGCGCGACATGAGTCTCGTGCCGAGCGGAATGATCGCCTCGTTCAGCTGATAGTCGGGCCGATGGATGGCCGTCTCGTGGCCCTCGATCTTCGATCCGATCCGCAGGTGCGCAGAGGGGACGCGCTCGGCGAACCAGGCGTAATCCTCGCTGCCCATGCTGGGGTACGGCATTTCGATGACGTTCGCGTCCCCAAGCATCTCGCGTGCGACGGTGAGCACGTGATCCATCGTCGCGGGATCGTTGCGCAGCGCCGGCGTGAGCTTCGTCCACTTGAGATCGTAGTCGATTCGCAGGCCGGTCTTCAAGCCGTCGAGAATCCTGCGCACGGCTTTCTCGATATGCTCGGCGATGTCGGACTCGAGCGTGCGAACAGAAGCGTTCATCTCTACCGAGGACGCGATGATGTTGCGCGCGGTGCCGCCTTGAATGCGGCCGATCGTCACGACCGCCGAGCTGATCGGTGCGATTTCCCGACTGACGATCGTCTGCAGCTGCTCGATGAATTGCGCGGCACCGACGATCGCATCGACGCCCACGTGCGGATGCGCGCCATGCGCTGCGACACCCTTCAGCGTGACGTCGAACGCATCGGACGACGCCATCACGGCGCCCGCGTGCCACCCGACGGTGCCTGTGGCGAGCTGCGGCCAGTTGTGGAAGCCGATGATCGCATCGGGTTTCTCCGCGTCGAACGCGCCGTCCTCGAGCATGGCGCGCGCGCCGCTCAGCGTCTCCTCGCCCGGTTGAAAGATGAACATCGCGCGACCGGCGAGCTCCGCGCGCAGCTCCGAAAGCACGGCTGCGACGCCCAATGCGATCGCCGTATGCGCGTCGTGGCCGCACGCGTGCATCTTGCCGGGTACTTTCGATGCGAATGGCAATCCCCGCGGCTCGTCGATTGGCAACGCATCCATGTCGGCGCGAATCGCGACGGTCGGCCCGGGCTTCGCCCCTTCGAGCACGGCGACGATCCCCGTCTTCGCGAAACCTGTCCGGCAACGGATGCCGAGGCGCTCCAGAAAATGCTGGACGCGCTGCGAGGTCTCGCGTTCCTCGAACGCGAGCTCCGGATGTTCATGGAGCGCACGGCGCAGCGCGACCAGTTCGTCGCTCCACCGGCTTGCCGATTGCTCGACGCCTTGCAGCAGAGGATGGATGAGGGCCATCGTGTTACCGTCCGTGGTGGATCGTTGAATACGTAGAATACGTGAGCGCCCGCCCCTGGGTGTCCCCCCTGCGCTTCGCGAACGAACCCGGAGAAGATGTGTACCGCCCCAACCTTCTGAAGCAGCGGTTACGTAGCGGCGAGCGCGTCCTCGGTTGCTGGTCGATGCTCGGCCACCCGCAGGTCGCCGAGCTCCTGAGCCTCGCCGGATTCGATTTTCTCGTGCTCGACCAGGAACACGGGCTGGGGGATGCAACGAGTCTCGGTGCGCAACTGCATGCGATGTCCGCCACGCCGACCGTCGGCGTCGTCCGCGTGCCGTGGAACGATCACGTGTACCTGAAGCGCGTACTCGACGCAGGTGCGGAAGCCGTGCTCATTCCAAGCATCGACACCGCCGACGAAGCACGTGCAGCGGTTGCCGCCTGCCTCTATCCACCACGTGGCCGCCGGGGCACCGCGGC
>JBKPOL010000479.1:0-13879 GCA_046733075.1 Pseudomonadota bacterium
GAACAGGAGAACGAGCGTCATTCCTCTCGACCAGTTCATCGCCTTGGCGACCTCCTGGGTCAGCAGGAACGGGACCACCACCGGAAAGGTCGTGACGACGACGAGCAGGAAGATGCCGAGCGCCGCTGCGTAGTCGCCCCCGCGCAGCAGACGACCGCTCGGCACTGTAAGCGCCGATACCCGCTGGCGCATGCTTTCGACGGCTTCTTCGCCCACGATCGCACTCAGATGGTCGGGAATCGACCGGCGGATCGTCTGCCGACCCGCTTCAGGCGTTCCCTGCACGACGCGCCGTACCAGGTTCCGCTGGCGCGTCCGATCGGTCATCGTGCGGATCAGGAACATGACGGCGTCGACCAGGCCCCAGGCGAGATTGCACCCCAGTGCGGATGCGAGCGCTGTGCGCACGTCTTCGCGGCCCGCGGTCGCCACGGAAATGGCGCCGACGAACGTCACGGCCATGATCAGGCCGAACATGATCTCCGACACCCGATCGACCGGATCAAGCAAGCGTGCGCGTTCGCGTTCGTTCATTTCGATCCCCACGATGGCAACGGAGCGATAAGACTATCCCGCGATGGCGCGTCGCGAACGAAACCGAACCGACACGTGCTGAGCCGACTCCTCGCGACAACCGCGACGCGCACGAATGCTGCGGACACCAATCCGTTCTGCGGGCACGGCCAGAGCTCTCGCTGTGCGTCGACTGCCACGGACTGATTCGCTTGCTTCTTGAACTCGTCCTCTTCACCGGCTCGCGCGACCCGAGATGCGATGATGACCGCTTGCACTCACTGTGTAACGGTGAGCGGGATTTGGGCCGCGATACTACAGCAACTCAGCTCTCGAGTTTGAATTGGTTGGGCTGGTCGGCGACTTCGAGGCGTTTCCTCTCAGGTGGACGTCTGCCGACGCGCGACGCGATGGCGACTGCCGCACCAAATATCAGCGCAGCGCTCGGTAGCACTGCACGAGCAGTGTTAACGGTGCAAGCTTCCCCGGCGAGCCTGGTCATCGACTTATTGCACGGTCGATTGTGAGCAAAGCCGGAAATCACGGCGCGTTCCTGACCATGTCGCCGCTTGACCGGTTCCGCGCGGCCAGCGCACGATAGCGGCCAACGACCCCTCGTACGAAATGCGCTACCGCTGACTAACCGGAGCAAACGCTGATGATTCGATGGATCTGCCTCGCCTTGGCCCTTGGGGTCGGAAGCCTGTCGCTTGGAAGCTGCTATTACCCGGTGGCAGTGCAGCCTGGCACGCCGGCCAGCTTCGACCGCTCCTGGAGTGCGGCGCTGGGTGGTGCGCAGGACGCGGGTATCCAGGTCATCTCGGCGGACCCGAACGCCGGGGTCATCCGCGGTACGCGGGGCAGCATCGACGTGACCGTGGTCGTCGCGCGACAGGCGGATGGCAGCGTGCGGGTGCAGTTCGACTCGAAGGGCCAGACGCAACAGGACCCTGGGCTCCCCCAGCGCTTCTCGGAGGCCTACGAGCGGCGGATGGGACGCTGACCGTAATCGCCGCAACGCATCACGCGGGCTGCGATCCGGACGCGTTCGGGAAATGCAACAGCGCGCAAGGGAGCGTACGGCAAATCATCGATACAGGCACGCGTTCCCTGGCAATCGCGACACCTTGGCCCGAAAGGACGTCGGTGCCATCCCGCGCGCCTAAGAACGCGAGATCGAGCGTCGTGTCGCCCCATGCGTCGCCGACCGGGAGCGCACCCACGTCGGTGTTCAATGATGCGAAGAGACGGCCGGCGACAACGACGATCGTTTCCTTCTCATGCGTCCGGGAGAACGCGACCAGATGTTCCTTGCGCGCGCCCGCGATCGAGACCGGTCGATAGTCCCCGCGTGCGAAGAGCGATGGGTACGTGCGGCGCAGTCCGAGGACGCGCCAGATGACCCACAGCTTCGCAAGTCCGTTGTAGGGTGACGCGAAGAGGCCGTTCAGCTTCGATGGCTGCACATCTGCTGCGAGCGCCGTGAGTTGCGCGAGTTGCCGACGCCGCACGCTGTAATCCACAGCGCGACGATTGTCGGGATCGACGAGCGACCAATCGAGGAGTTCATTGCCCTGATAGATATCGGGGACGCCGGGGGACGTCATCTTCAACAGTGCCATCGACACGCTGTTCAGCATGCCGAACCACGCATAGACCTCGGATTGGGTGCGCAAGTCCGCCAGGAACGGCGTCCCCGCCGGTCCGCGCAGGATCCCTCCGATGAATGACGTGAGCGCATCTTCGTACGCCCGATTTTCCGCAACCCAGCTCGTATGCACTTTGGCTTCGCGCGCCGCCTTCACCATGTAGCGCTCGATGCGTTCGCGGTACGCATCGAGTTCGCTCGCACCGATTTCGTAAGGCGGGAACGTGCCCACCAGCGTCTGGTAGAGCAGGTATTCGTCGTTGCGCGATGGCGCCCGCTGGCCATCGACGATCACTTTGCGGCTGCGATTCATGCGGCTGAACCGCCGAACACTGAGGCGCCACGCGGCGGGCAGCTCGGAGATGACGTCGAGGCGCGCGCGCACGTCCTCGGAGCGCTTGTTGTCGTGGGTCGACGTCGCCAGCATCGTTTGCGGCCAGACGTCGGCACGATCGGCACTCGCCCCGTGGAATGCGCGTATGCCGATACCGAACTGATCCGGATCGCCGCCGACCTCGTTCAGCGAGACGAACCGATTGAACGTATAGAACGCGGTGTCCTCGACACCCTTGGCGGCAACGGGCGCTGAGAACTGCTGGAAGCGCATCGCGAACTGGCGGACGCTCTGGGCGATTGACGGTGCCGCCTCTGCAGGCGTCAACCCCAGAAGGATGTCGTGCAGAAAATCGAAAACGGCCGCGTCGCTCGCGCGGCTCTTGGCGCGTGCGCGGGCAACCGCCCAATCGACGTATCGCCGATCCTGTTTCGACGCCCCTTCCGCGTCGACGTACGTTCGATATACCGGAAACCGGGCGGCAACTTCCTTGATCGCCTCGCGAAGCGAATTGAACGTGAAGTCGCGCGTGCGGCGATCGGCGCGCGCGATGCGAAGTGCACGCGATGTCAACACTGCCAGCTCCGAGGCGAGCGCACCCTCGGCGATCGTGCGTCGGCCGCGATAGCACGCCTGCTCGAACGTATGTGCCTCATCGCCTACGAACGCTCGCCAAGCCCGATCGAGCCGCGATCGTGCGCGACTGTCCACGTAAAGCCCATTCACGAGGTTCAGAAAGCGATAGCCGGTTGTGCCATGGACTGCCCAGCTCTCCGGCAGACGCTCGTGCGACGCCGCGATCTTCTCGATGACGACGTAGATGCCATGAAGGCCTGCGTCATCGGTGCCGAAATCGGCGGCGAGCTCGCGATAGCGTTCCTGCAGACGATGGAAGTACCTGGCCGGATCGAGCAGCCCATCCGGATGGTCGACCCGCAGCGCGCTGATGTCGCCTCGCGCGGCAAGCTCGAGAACGTACCGGTGTGTCGCATCGAACACTGCGTCGTTCTCCATGCGCAGGCCGGCGAGCTCATTGATGTCGAAAAAGCGACGGTAGTTGATTTCATCGGACGCAACGCGCCAGAAGGCGAGCCTGTATGCCTGCGCTTCAAGCAGTGCATGCAGGCTATTGAAGCTCGATGCAGTGCCGGGGATGCCGTTCATCCGCGCGACCATTCGCTCCACTGCCGAAACGAGTACCGGATGCGCCTTCACTAATGCGCCGAGCCGAATGGCGCACTCCCCCGCAATGTGGCGCCGTTCGTCGATACGGGCGCCATCCCTATCATCGCGCGCCGGCAGCGCGGCAAGTGCGGCGCTGACGGCGCAAAGCTCTTGCCCAGCCTCCGCATCGAGGACATCGCCGGCCTCAGCGGCGCACTGCGCGAGCAGCGGCGAGCAGGTTCGCGGATCGAGCGGAAAGCGGTGCGCGAAATAGCGGACGGCAAAGGTGCCATGCGCAGGTTCGAATGACAGCCTGAGCTCGCCGCGCTCCAGCACCGCGCCGTAGGGGTCGCCAAGGATGGGAACGAGAACCTTTCCCACGAGCTCGGCGTCCTGCGGCTCCCAGTCGATATCGAAAAATTCCGCGTACGCCGACGACCTGCCGTTCTCGAGCACATCCATCCACCACGCATTGTCCTCGCCCATGATGGCCATGTGGTTCGGTACGACGTCGCACACATGGTTCATCCCGTGGCGTGCGAGCGTCTCAACCATGCGCTGGAAATCCTCGGTCGTGCCGATCTCGGGGTTGAGCGTTCGGTGATCGACGATGTCGTAGCCGTGCAGGCTCCCCGGGCGCGCGCGCAGATAAGGCGAGCAGTACACGTGACTGATGCCGAGGTCGGCGAGATAGGGAACGAGCTCGGTTACATCGGCAAACGTGAAGTCCCGATGAAGTTGCAGCCGGTAGGTTGCGCGGGGAATCGCGTCGAGAGGGAGCGGGACAACAGGCGTGCGTTGTTGCGTGCCGCCGGCCGGCGTCGACCTCGGTGAACGCGCCTTATCCATCGCCCCGCTCCCGCGACACGCAGGCGGCGAGCTGTCGTAGTCGTCCATCAATGGTCTGCGCCCCGAGCGCAACCGGCAGCTTGCGTCGCCAGTTCGGGTGCGCGTCCGTCGTGCCAGGAAGATTGACCTGCTCGGTGACGCCGTAGACGTCCTCCACCTGCATGACCATGAGCGCCGCGGGCGTCCGCGCCAGAAAGCGCTGCACGGCAACGCAAAGTTCCGGTGTCAGCGATGCAACAGCGACGCCATCGGGCGGAATCCCTTCCGGCAGCAGTCCTTCGCGATCAAGGGCGGCGAGCAGACGTCCGCGGTCACGCACCCGATCGTCGATCGCAGCACGAACATCCGGTCGCGGACCGAGCTGGCCCTGAGCCGCACGCAGATGGATATCGCGCCCTTCCCACCAGCCTGCGAGCGTCGGCAGATCGTGCGTGCTCGCGACGGCCAGCGCGCCCTCGGGATAACTGTCCGGTGCCTTGAATTCGCCTTCCGTGTCGCGCTCGAACAGCAGCACGCGGTAGGAAAGGATGTCGTTTCGCGCGAGCGCACGACGCACTTCATTGGGAACCGTGCCGAGATCTTCGCCGATGACGAGGCAGCCATGGCGATGGCTTTCGAGGGCAATCAGGCCGAGCATCTCGTCGAACGGATAGCGCACGTACGCGCCTTGGGCAGGCTTCGCTCCCTGTGGCACCCAGAACAGCCGGAAGAGACCCATGACGTGGTCGATCCGCAGTGCGCCTGCGCCGCGCATGTTGGCACGCAACGTCGCGATGAACGGCTCGTACGCGGCCTTGCGAAGTCGTCGCGGAATCATCGGCGGCAAGCCCCAGTCCTGGCCCTCGACGTTGAAGGCGTCGGGCGGCGCACCGACACTCGCTCCCGTCGCATAGAGATCCTGCGTTGCCCATGACTCCGCGCCGCCTCGATCAATCGAAACGGCCAGGTCCGCGTATACGCCGACGGCCAGATCGAGGCGACGCGCGCGTTGGGCCACCGCATCACGCTGGATGTCGGCCTGCCACTGCAGCCACGCGAAGAATTCGACCCGCTCCGCGTGTGCTTCGGCGAAGCGTGTGACAGCGTCCGATTGCGGATCGCGATACTCGGCGGGCCAGGCCGGCCAGCCCCAGATCGACGGATCGGCGCGGATGAAGTGTTCCTGCAGCGCATCGAAGAGCGCGTGTCGCCGTAATGCTTCGCCGCGAGCAGCGCGGAACGTCCGAAACTCCTGCCAGCGCGAAGCGTGCTCATCGTCATCGCGGCGCCCCTCCGCATGGAGCATCTCGAGCGCAGCGAGCTTCGCCGCCGCCACACGCGGATAGTCGACGAGCGGCGTCGCACGGAGCGCGTCGAGCTCGTCGCGGAACGCTGACGACGCCACCAACGTCCGCGCCCGCTCACACTGAGCGAATCCGGGCACCGCCTCGACATCGAGATAGAGCACGTTCAGGAATATTCGACTCGACGGACTGTATGGACTCGCGTGCGCGGGCCGCTGCGGAAACAGCGCGTGGAGCGGGTTGACGCCCACGACGCCGGCGCCTTCCTCCGCCCACTGCTCGAGCAGATTCGCGAGGTCGGTGAAATCGCCGATGCCCCAGTTGCGCGAAGATCGCACGCCGTAAAGCTGAACCGCGGCTCCGAAGATCCTGCCTCCCGCACGAAGACGTGGTGACCGGTAGCAGGCCCTCGGAGCCACGGCAAGCCGCCCTTTCGCTAGGGCCGTGCGATCGGCGGTCACCGTGACGTCGTGATATCCGAGCGGGATGGCGACATCGATCTCCACGTCGAACGCGCACCAACGCGTGCCATCCACGGTTGTCTCTTCGGCGATGCCGAGCTTCGACCTGTCGACCGGCACCGTGATTTCCGTCCCGACCTCATCGACGATGCGAAGCGCAATGGGCGACACGAGGGTGTCTGCGGGAAGATGCAACCGGATCCGGCAGGGTTCGTTCGCGCGAACGACAGTCATCGGCGCAACGCGTTCGCGCCAGTGTGTGGCGCCGATCTCGCGCTGCGCGCTCGCGATGGAGTCGGGTCCGTGCACGTCGACACCCATTGCGGCGAGGATCGCCCGCAGAGCGTCATCATCTGCGTGACGCGCGTGGCCCCAGATGTCGTGGTATTCGAGCGCGACGTCGCATGCACCCGCGAGCCGCCGCAACGCTTCGGTCATCAGCGGCCGTCAACGGTATCCGCGACGACGACGCAGACGGCGTAACCCGGCATCGCGCTGGTTTCACGGGCACTCAATGCGTCATCCGTCGCGAACACGCGTTCGCCTTGCGGCGGCGGGACGTCGTCGATTGGCTCGGGCCCGAAATTGCCGACGAGGTGCAGACGCCGATCACCCGCCCGCCATTCGACGCGCAACAACGTGCCTTCCGTGCTGAACGTGCCCGCGTGCTCGATCACCTCGAGCAACGGCACGATGTGCTCGTGCCGACGTGCAAGACATTCACGGTAGAAGGTTCGCCAACTCGACCGTGACGCATGCGTCGATTCCGACCAGTCCAGCTTGCTCGCCATGAACGTCTCGATTGCATTGGGATCCGGAATTGCTTCGCGCACCGATGCATCGCGGAAGCGCGCAAAGCGAGTGAACTCGTTGCGACGCCCTTCCCTCACCTTGTCCGCGAGGTCGGGTCCAAACTCGCAGAAGAACAGGAACGGACTCGGCGCCGCCAACTCCTCCCCCAAGAACCGCAGCGGCACCTGCGGGCTCAGCAGCATCGTGCATACCAGCGCACGCAGTGCGCGCGGATTGGCGAGCGCAGTGATCCGCTCGCCGAATGCGCGGTTTCCAATCTGATCGTGATTTTGCAGAAACGAAACGAATGCGACGGGCGGCAACGCCGCGCTCGGCTCGCCCCGTCGCGCTCCACGATAGGCGGAATAATCGCCTTGGAAAGCGAAGCCCTGCGCGAGCGCGCGTCCGAAGTGCGCGAGCGGCCGCTCCGCATAATCGGCGTAGTACCCATCGTGCTCACCGGTCGCGAGGACGTGCATCGCATGGTGCACGTCGTCGTTCCATTGGGCGGTTGCGAGCTTCGCATGCCCTTCCCCGTCCCGGCCGAGCCAGCGCGCCTGGTTGCGGTCGTTCTCGAGAACGAGATGCACGAGACGCTTGTCCCCGAACGCCGTCCGCACGCGTGCGGCAAGCTCGGTGACAATGTGCATAGGAGAGTCGTCGGCGATGGCGTGTACGGCATCGAGGCGCAAGCCGTCGAAGTGAAACTCCTCGAGCCAGTACAGCGCGTTGTGGATGAATAAGTCGCGCACGACGCGGCTCCCCTCGGCATCGAAGTTGATCGCGGCGCCCCAGGGCGTCTGGTGGCGGGGGTTGAAGAACTGGGACGCGTACAGGTGCAGGTAATTCCCTTCGGGGCCGAAGTGGTTGTAGACGACGTCCAGCAGGATCATCAGGCCGCGTGCGTGCGCCTCGTCGATCAAGTGCTTGAGATCGTCCGGTGTGCCGTAGCAGGCTGCGGGCGCGAACGGTAGCACGCCGTCATAGCCCCAATTGCGCGTTCCGGGAAACGCCGCAACGGGCATCAACTCGATGGCAGTGACGCCGAGATCGACCAGATCGTCCAGTCGATGGACCGCCGCGACGAACGTGCCCGTCGCCGTGAACGTGCCTACATGCAGCTCGTAGACGACCGCCTCGCACCACGGTCGTCCGCGCCATCCGTCGTCGCGCCACCGATACGCGGCGGGATCGACAACAACGCTTCGCCCATGCACCCCCTCCGGATTCGCGCGCGATGCAGGATCGGGGACCGTCGTGGCGCCGTCGATGCGAAATGCGTATGGGGTATCGGCAGCAGCGCCATTGACGACGCGTTCGTACCATCCATCCTGCTGCGCTCGCATGTCGATCGCTTCGGTTCCGTCCGCGGAATCGAGCATCAGTTCCACGCGGGCAGCGCCCGGCGCCCACAGCCGGAATGCCGTCGCGTCTTCCCGAAGCTCCGCGCCGAACGGCATCCGATGCACGCGCTTCATGTCGGGGTGACCTTTTCGAGCAAGACGAGCGAGCGCCCTTCAACGGCGTAGGCAGGCTCGCCGTGAAAAGTGCCTTCGGGCATGACGCCCCCGTCGCGTGCGGTGTCCACGAGCACGATCCACCCGAAACCGTCGAACGGCGGGAGCGTGAACGAGATAGGCCCGTCGTGCGCGTTGAAGAGCACGATGAAGTCTTCGTCGACCACGGGATGGCCCCGCGCATCGGTCTCGTCGAGGCGGTCCCCGGCCAGGTACACGCCAAGACAGCGGGCGAAGGCGTGATTCCACTCCTCGTCGGTCATCTCTTTCCCGTCGGGCTTCAGCCACACGATGTCCTGCACCGCTTCGCCGCGCAGCGCACGTCCTTCGAAGAAGTGCCGGCGGCGAAAGACCGGGTGGTTCCGGCGGAGGTCGATGACCCGCCGCGCGAACGTGAAGAGCGCCGTGCGCTCATCGTCCATCGTCCAGTCGACCCACGAGATCGGACTGTCCTGGCAGTACGCGTTGTTGTTGCCTTGCTGCGTACGCGCGATCTCGTCGCCCGCGGTGATCATCGGCACGCCTTGCGAGAGCAACAGCGTCGCGAGGAGGTTCCGCGATTGCCGTCCCCGCAGCGCACGCACCACGGGGTCGTCGGTCGGCCCCTCGACGCCGCAATTCCACGAGATATTGTTGTCGCTGCCGTCGCGGTTGTTCTCGAGGTTCGCCTCGTTGTGCTTGCTGTTGTAGGAAACGAGGTCGCGCAGCGTGAAGCCGTCGTGCGCCGTGATGAAGTTGATGCTCGCGTGCGGCGAACGGCCGCTTCGTCCGTAGAGATCGGACGATCCGGTCAGCCGTCGTGCGAATTCCCCGATCAATCCGCCGTCGCCTCGCCAGTACGCGCGCATCGTGTCGCGATATTTGTCGTTCCATTCCGCCCATCCCGGCGGAAAATTGCCCACCTGATAGCCTCCCTCGCCGAGGTCCCACGGTTCCGCGATCAGCTTGACGGCGTTCAGCACAGGGTCCTGCCGCAGGATGTCGAAGAAGGCGCCGAGCCGGTCCACGTCATGCAGCTCACGCGCAAGTGCCGAGGCGAGGTCGAAGCGGAAACCGTCGACGTGCATCTCGGTAACCCAGTAGCGCAGCGAGTCCATGATGAGCTGCAGCACGCGCGGGTGGCGCATGTCGAGCGTGTTCCCGCATCCGGTGAAGTCCATGTAGCGCCGCGGATCATCAGGCTGCGTCCGGTAGTACGAGCTGTTGTCCATGCCGCGAAAGCACAGCGTCGGCCCGAGCTCGTTACCCTCGGCCGTATGGTTGTAGACGACGTCGAGGATCACCTCGAGCCCGGCTGAATGAAGCGTCTTCACCATCGTCTTGAACTCGTTCACCTTGCCGGACGCGGAATAGCGCGTTTCCGGCGCGAAGTAGCCGATGGTGTTGTAACCCCAGTAGTTGCGCAGGCCCTGCTCGACCAGGCGGCGATCGTCGACGAAGTAGTGGACGGGCATCAGCTCCACCGTCGTCACGCCGAGTCGACGCAGGTAGTCGATGACCGGCGCCGTCGCGAGACCCGCGTACGTCCCGCGCAGCGGCGGAGGCACTTCCGGGTGCTGCAGCGTGAATCCGCGCACGTGCAGCTCGTAGATCACCATGTCGTGCCAGGGCACGTCCGGCGGCTGGTCGTTGCCCCAGGTGAACGCGGGATCGATCACCTTGCTTTTCGGCATCCCGCGGGCACTGTCGCGGCGGTCGAACGAAAGATCCGCCCGCTTGTGACCCGGCGTATATCCGAACAGCGCGTCACTCCAATGAAGCGTGCCGTACACGTTTCGCGCGTACGGATCGAGCAGAAGCTTGTGCGCGTTGAAGCGCAGGCCCTGCTCCGGCCGATACGGGCCGTGCACCCGATAGCCGTACAGCAGTCCGGGTCGCGCCTCCGGCAGATAGCAGTGAAAAAC
Organism: Pseudomonadota bacterium; assembly: GCA_046733075.1. GTDB lineage: Bacteria > Pseudomonadota > Gammaproteobacteria > Burkholderiales > Casimicrobiaceae > VBCG01. The sequence goes on from JBKPOL010000479.1 coordinate 10,466, forward strand.
CTGGTCGGTGCGCTCGCGCAGTCGAATCCGCTGCAGCTCCCGGCGACCGGTCGGATCGAAGATGCAGAGATCGACGTCGTGCGCGTGCTCGGAGAAGGCGGAGAAATTCACGCCTTCCCCGTCCCAGTGGGCACCCCGTGGTTGCGGACGGCCAGGCCACACCGCGGTGATCGGCTTCATGCTGAACCCCGCCGCAGTGCGTTCGACGCGTGCATCGTTGCGCGCTCCCCGATTGATGGCCACCCCGGTCGCGCGACGCGAACGCTCACAGCACGGACTTCGCTCGCCGCTGCGCCGCCTGTGCGTCGCTATCCCGAACCCGCGTCCAGCGCTCGATCAGCTCGGCGGCGCGCCGCTGGCCGCCGAGCCCGAATGCCAGTGCAAGGCCCAGCGCGATCGCGCCGACGATGATCAGGAACGTCTCGCGAATGATGTCACCGAGGCCCAGCTGATCGAGCGCGATCATCACGACGAAGACCATGATCGCGTACAGCGTCAGACGACCGAGGAGTCCCGCTTCGCCGACACCGAGGTTGCGCAGGTAAGTCGTGAGCGCCGTCGCGACGAAGCGCGCGAAGTAGGAGCCGAATACGAGAATCACGACTGCGATCATCACGCGCGGCACGAATAGCACGATTCGACCGATCAGGTCGGTCACGTACGCCAAATCGAGTGTGTTGAACGCGATCATCAGCGCAGCAAGGATCACGAGCCAGTAGAAGAGGCCACCCAGCACGCGGATCGTATCGATATCGCTGCCACCCTGCTGCAGGAAGTGGTCGATTCCCGCCTTCTGGGTGACGATGTCGAAGTTCACCGCCCGCAGCGTCTTCACGATCGCGAAGCGAACGACCCGCGCGAGCAGCCAACCGATGATGAGGATCAGGATGGCGAGCAGTATCCGCGGCAGGAACGCGCCGACCAGGTGAAGCGATGCGCGGATCGGCTCGAGCAGCACATTGACGTTATCCATCAGCTCCTCCCATCAAGCGGGCCTTCGAAATTGCACGCGGTGCCCCATGCGAGCGCCTTGCCTCAGCGCTCGAGCACATCGAGCAGGCCGGCGACTGGAATGCGCACCCAGTCGGGGCGGTTCTCGACCTCGTAACGCAGTTCGTACACTGCCTTCTCGAGCATGAAGAGCTCGAGCAGGCGGTTTTTTTCCGAGCGAGCGCTCGTGAGTCCCTGTACGGACGCAACCTCGTCGTAGCCGTCCAGGAACGCGTCGCGCGCGAGCGCACGCCACGTCATGGCCGCCTGCTCGACCTCGGTGCGCGCATCCGGGCGTTCGACGACGAAGCCTACGAGCGCCGAGTGCATCGCATAATCGAAGGAGCGCAACATGCCCGCAACATCCTTCAAGGGGGATTGCTTCTGCGTGCGCTCGCTCATCGGGCGCGATGGCTCGCCCTCGAAGTCCGCGATGACGAAGTCGTTCTGGACGACGAGCACCTGGCCGAGATGATAGTCGCCGTGCAGCCGAGTTCGCACGCCGTCGCTCGCGTCGCTCCGATGCGCGCGAATGCGGTCGAACAGGCGTTCCCGGTCGGCAACTAGGCGCTGAAACGTATCGCGGAGACCTTCGGTCAGTGCATCGCGGCGTTGCTCGAGACGATGGAGTGCCTCGCGCGCTTCCTGTTCGACGCGCTCGACCCATTGCGCAATGTCCGCAGCGCGAATCGGAACCGCCTCGAAGGCGGCGCCAGTGCCGCGCGCGAACGCCGCGTGCAGCTCCGCGGTTCGCACCCCGAGTGTGCGCGCGAGCGCGCTGTATCCGCCATGCACATCGGCCGTGCGCGCGATCGCCGGATTGCGCGCGGCATCGTCGAAGAACCGGGCGAGATAGGCGAGCGTGTAGTCCCAGGCGCTTCCCTGGTTCTGCACGTAGCCCTGGATCAATGCGAGCGTCGCCCGCTGGCCGTCGTCGGCCACATACTCGACGCTTCCCGCGACTGGTACGGCGTGCGCGAAATGCGCGACGTCGGTCAGGTAGCTGCCGATCTCGAGCTCCGGATTGACGCCGGCCTGCAGCCTGCGATAACCCTTGACGAACACGCGCTCCCCGAGCGCAACGACGGTGTTCGTGCTGTGCGCCCCCGGCGTGCTGACGGACAACCGTTGCACGTCCGAGCCGACCAGGCGCGCGTACGCGCTCGTCGGGACGAACCGCAGCGTGCCTCGCGCCGCCTTGACTGCGCTACCCTCGCCCACCGCTGCCACGAGTGCCCGAACGAAATCCGGGTCTCCGAGCGCATCCGCAAGCACACCGACCTGCGCTTGCTGTCGGGCCTTGGCGATGGTGAACGACGACAAGTCGCGCAGCAGCGCATCGTCGCGGTCCTCCCATGCGAGCGTGAGTGGCAGGAAATACGCTTCGCCCGTTCCTCCTTGCCGCTCGGTGTGCACAAGGGTCACGAGCCATGTGCGAGCGCCGCGTGTCCATTCGGCATGATCGACGATCTCCACCCGATGAAGCGCCTCGCCCTTCGCGGCATACCAGCGGCGGCCTGCGACGAAAGGCGGCAGAACGTCGTATTCGAACTGCCGCCGCACCTTCTCCGACATGCCGATTCGCCATGGCACGACACGCTCTCGAAAGAGGCTCGCGAAGCCGTCGAAGAGCACGAGCACCGGCAGCTCCTCGCGCGGCACGTGCTCCTCTCGTGAGGATGGCAACTGGTCCCCCGCCATCAAGCGAAACCAGAGGAAACCATGACCCGAGAGCGTCAGCAGATACGGCAACTCGCCGATCGGCGGAAACGGCGTCCGGTGCATCAGCTCGATCGGGACCCGGCCCTGATAGGCACGAAGGTCGAGCTCGACCGGCTGCGCCGAGCGCGCGAGGTTCGCGACGCACAGCACGACTTCGTCACCGTACTCGCGGAAGTATGCGAGGATCTTGCGATTGGCGGGACGGAGAAAGGTCAGGGTGCCGCGCCCGAAGGCGAGGAAGCCCTTCCGCACCACCAGCATGCGGCGCATCCAGTTGAGCAGTGACGTGGGCGCGCGTGCCTGCGCCTCGACATTCACCGCTTCGTAGCCGTAGATGGGATCCCTGATCGGCTGCAAGTACAGTCGCTGAGGGTCGGCGCGCGAGAAGCCGCCGTTGCGCTCGGGTCGCCATTGCATCGGCGTACGCACGGCATCGCGATCGCCGAGATAGATGTTGTCACCCATGCCGATCTCGTCGCCGTAATAGATCGTCGGCGATCCGGGCATCGACAGCAGCAGGCTGTTCATCAGCTTGATGCGCTCGACGTCATTCTCGAGCAGCGGCGCGAGGCGCCGGCGGATGCCGAGGTTGATCCGCGCGCGCTTGTCGGCGGCGTACATGTTGTACATGTAATCGCGCTCGCGGCTCGTCACCATCTCGAGCGTCAGCTCGTCGTGATTGCGCAGGAAGATCGCCCACTG
>JBKPOL010000480.1:0-8814 GCA_046733075.1 Pseudomonadota bacterium
GGCCGCCTTGATCCGGTCCACCATCTCCTGCTGCGACACGAGCTCCTTGCCCGGTCGATGGCCGCAGCGCTTGGCACCGATCTGGTCCTCGATGTGCATCGCCGCCGCGCCGAACTTGATCAGCGACTTGACGGTGCGCGCGATGTTGAAGGCGGAAGCGCCGAAGCCGGTATCCGCGTCGACGAGGAGCGGCAAGTCGCATGCGTCCGTGATGCGCCGCACGTCCGTCAGCACGTCGTCGAGGTTCGTGATACCGAGGTCCGGCAGACCTAGCGACCCCGCGGCGACACCGCCGCCGGAAAGATAGATCGCCTTGAACCCGCTACGCGCGGCGAGAATCGCGTGGTAGGCGCAGATCGCGCCCGGAACCTGCAGAGGCCGCTCGGCGGCAACGGCCGCGCGGAAGCGTGCGCCGGGGCTTACCGGCATGGCGCTTCCAACCCGCCCGCTCGTCGACAACGCGTCATCGCCATGGCTTATGGGAGTAGCGACATCACGCCGGCGCGCTCTTCTTCCAGCTCTTTCAGCGTTGCGTCCATCTTCTCACGCGAAAAGGCGTCGATGGGCAGACCCTCGACACGCTTGTATTCCCCGGGGCTCGTCGTAACCGGAACGCCGTACATGATGCCTCCGGGAATGCCGTAACTTCCGTCCGACGCCACGCCCATCGTGACCCAGCGGCCGTTGGTGCCGAGCATCCAGTCGCGGATATGATCGATTGCAGCGTTGGCGGCGGATGCGGCCGACGAGAGTCCGCGCGCCTCGATGATCGCGGCGCCACGCTTGCCGACCGTCGGCAGGAAGACCGTGCGATTCCAGTTCTCGTCGTTGATGATGTCCTTGAGCGGCTGCCCGTTCGACGTGGCGAAGCGGTAATCCGGATACATCGTCGGCGAGTGATTTCCCCAGACGACGAGTTTGTCGATCGAACCGACGGGCCGACCGCTCCTGGCCGCGAGCTGGGACAGCGCCCGGTTGTGATCGAGGCGAAGCATCGCCGTGAAATTACGGCCCGGCAGCGACGGCGCCGATTTCATCGCGATCCAGGCGTTCGTGTTGGCCGGGTTGCCGACGCCGAGCACGCGCACGTTCCGCGACGCGACTTTGTCGAGCGCCTTGCCTTGTTCGATGAAGATCTTGGCGTTCTCGAGCAGCAAGTCCTTGCGCTCCATGCCGGGCCCACGCGGCTTTGCGCCAACGAGCATCGCGATGTCGGCATCCTTGAAGGCAACGTTCGGATCGCCGGAGCCATGCATCCCGACCAGCAGTGGGAATGCGCAGTCCTCGAGCTCCATCATCACGCCCTTCAGCGCGGCCTGGGGCTTGTCGAGGGGAAGCTCGAGAAGCTGCAGGATGACGGGCTGGTCGCGGCCGAGCATGTCGCCAGCGGCGATTCGGAAGAGCAGGCTGTAGCCGATCTGGCCTGCGGCGCCGGTGACGGCGACGCGGACGGGTGATTTCATCGCAGGCTCCTGGAAGGCGGATAGGGACGCGGGCCGCGTCGCTCCGCGGGCACCGCGGGCCGTCCCAGGTGGGTAGCGGGACGGTAACGAATCGATCTTAGGCGCGACCCGTCACCGTGTCAACGTCTTATATCTGATATAAGATACGAGAGTGAAGGCGACCCCGACGTTCCAGCCGTTGTACGTGCAGATCCGGGAGCTGCTCGAGCGCGCGCTCGAAGCGGGGGAATGGCCACCCGGGACGGTGATCCCGTCCGAGATCGAGCTCGCGTCGCGCTTCGGCGTGTCGCCGGGAACCGTCCGCAAGGCCGTCGGGACGCTCGCGGGCGCAAACGTGCTCGTGCGGCGGCAAGGCAAGGGGACTTTCGTTGCCACGCACACCGAAGAGAAGTCGTCGAATTTCCGCTTCCTGCGCATTCGCGCGAACGATGGACATCACGAATATCCGGTGAGTCGTCTGGTCGACCTGCGGCGCGGCAAGGCAAGCGCGGAGTCGGCGCGCCTTCTCGCGATGAAATCCGGTGATGGCATCTTCGTGCTGCGGCGAATTCTCGAATACGGCGGCACGCCCGCGGTGCTCGACGAAGTCACGCTGCCGGCGGCGCTTTTCGCGGGCTTGACGCGAGCGCGCTACGCCGCGTATCCCGGATCGATGTACGGATTCTTCGAAACCGAGTTCGGCGTGCGAATGCTGCGTGCCGAGGAACGACTGCATGCGGTCGCGGCCGACAGGTCGAGCGCCGAGCTGCTGCACGTTGCGCCCGGCACGCCGTTGCTCGCCGTCGATCGCGTTTCGTATACCTATGGGGACCGACCGGTCGAGCTTCGCCGCGGCCTGTGCACAACGCGCGACCAGCACTACTGGAACCCGCTGACCTGAGTGTCAAAAGAGCCATAAGGCCGTCGGCGAACGCTACCGCCGCGACCAAACGCCAGGGTGGCTAACCGCGAGTGAGTCGCCTCGCTCAATCCGGAAACAACGTGTTGACACTTGAGACCCAGGCAAGCTATACGCGCGCAGTACCGTGCGGCGGAGGGTCTTCCATCCAGCCAAAGATCGCTTCGGATCGATACCCGGTCGTCGAACAAAAACGTGAGGGAGGAGTCGATCATGCGTGTCCGTCACATTCCCGCTGCAACGACGTCTGCACTCCATGTCTCGCAACTCGACACCGCGGCATGGGCTGCCGAACGAACGCCGAGTGCGTACATTGCGATCTGGAGTCCCGATCAGCCGGGCATCGCCTAGGGTTTCGCGGGCGGAGTGACGCGTGTCCCGCGGGCTCGGCGAACGCATTGATGGACTTCACGATCGGCGCGCAGCTCAGCGCCAGGAACGGTCCGGGCGTGGATCAATGGGCGTTCGGAGCTGCCGTTGAAGCCAGGGCGCTGCCCGGGTCGCGGTCGGTGCTCGTTGGCATGGAGGCAACGATCGTCAACGAGGAGCCGAGGAACCTTCGGGCGAAAGTCGCCAACAACGCCGTCATGAAGAATCGGCCGGACGGCGGCGCCGACCCGGGCGCACCAATGAACGCGAACTCGATTGCGTACTGGGTCACCGCTCAGCCCGGCACAGGTTTCGAGCGCGGGCTCGTCTTCGATGGGGATCGCTGATCAAGGCGTCGGGCCGACCGGCTGCGATCGACCTTCGGGCATTCCCGACGAGGCGATTGGCGATGTCGACCTGATCCGGATTCGCAGCGACGTATCGCTCCGCTACGACCCGGCGACGCGACAACTCGTGCTGCACGTCGATCGCTGAAGACGGCACCTTGGAAGTGTTCCACGGACAGCTCGCCATACCAAGCCGTCGTTGCCAGGTGCCGGTTCGCGTTGCTGCGCGCAGCCAACATTACCTCCACCGGATCGCGCGCAGGCGGGAAGGCCGTTGAGCCACCTTGCTCTGCGGGATTCGGCGGAGAAACGTCTGTCCGCTTATAGCTTGGTGGACAACATGGATCACTTCCAACGACGGCTGCATCTTCGCCGACACTCCGCGCCATCCGACACCAAGTTCAAGGCGCGATTGACCAGCGCCTGTCGAGACTCTCGATGTTTCGCTTGTGACCAGTGCTGGAACGCCTCAAGCCGTCGGGACAGCGCAATGCGACGATGGATCATCGTCGATGCTTCAGACGTTTCGGATGAATCGCCGTGAACAAGCCGGTGGTACACCGCGGGCCTACGCTATAATGCAATGCGTGCAAAACCACCCGTTTCTCGCTTCCCGCTGCTGCGCAGCGAGTTTTTCAGCGGTTTGCGCAGCGCTTCCCCGTTAGAGGTCGTTCGATGGCCGCCGCTGATCGCCCGATCGTCAAACCGCGCCCGGTCTACCTCAACCTGTTCGCCATTCGCCAGCCGTTGCCGGCGATTTCCTCGATCCTTCACCGCATCAGCGGCGCGTTGCTTTTCGTCGTCGGAATTCCATTGCTGCTGTGGTTCGTCCAGCGCTCGATCGCTTCGCCCGAAGCCTTTGCCTCCGCGATCGGACCACTCACGACGCCGCTCGGAAAACTCGTGCTGCTCGGGCTCGCGTGGAGTTATGTCTACCACCTGTTTGCCGGATTGCGCCACCTCGCGCTCGACCTTCACATCGGCATCAAGCTGGCCCCCGCCAGAACATCTGCGGCGCTGGTCATCGTGCTCTCCGTCATCGTGACACTGATCGTCGCGGTGCGGCTGTGGTAGGGGACGTCGACAAGCGCGCCGTCGGCGCGCATTACGGGCTGCGCGACTGGCTCGCGCAGCGGATCACTGCGATCGTCATCACGCTCTACACGGCGCTGTTCCTCGGCATCGTCATGTGGAACGGCGGGCTGGATTATCCGACGTGGCGCGCGCTCTTCTCGGGCAATGCGTTTCGCGTGGCAACCTTCCTGTTCATGGTCGCGCTGTTCTGGCACGCGTGGGTCGGGATGCGCAACATCCTCATGGATTACGCAAAGCCGACGAGCGTGCGGCTCGCGCTGCAGACGATCGTCATCTGCGCGCTGATCGCGTACTCGGGCTGGACCATCCAGGTGCTCTGGGGCGGCGCGTGAAGCTGCCATCGCGCCGGTTCGACGCGGTGATCGTCGGCGCGGGCGGGGCGGGGATGCGCGCGTCCCTGCAACTTGCGGAAGCGGGCCTTTCGGTCGCGGTCCTGTCGAAGGTATTTCCCACGCGCTCGCACACGGTCGCGGCGCAGGGCGGCATCGGCGCTTCTCTCGGCAACATGTCCGAGGACAGCTGGCTGTGGCACATGTACGACACGGTGAAGGGCTCCGACTGGCTCGGAGACCAGGATGCGATCGAATACATGTGCCGGATGGCGCCGCAGGTCGTCTATGAGCTCGAGCATTTCGGCATGCCGTTCGATCGCAATCCCGACGGCACCATCTATCAGCGGCCGTTCGGCGGACACTCGATGAACTTCGGCGAGAAGTCAGTGCGCCGCGCGTGCGCATCGGCCGACCGCACCGGGCACGCGATGCTCCACACGCTGTACCAGCGCAACGTCCGCGCCCGGACGCAGTTCTTCGTCGAGTGGATGGCGCTCGACCTGATCCGCGACGCCGAGGGCGACGTGTGCGGCGTGACTGCGCTCGAGATGGAGACGGGCGACGTCTACGTGCTGGAGGCGAAGGCGACGATTTTCGCGACGGGCGGGGCGGGCCGCATTTTCGCTGCGTCCACGAATGCATTCATCAACACCGGGGACGGTCTCGGGATGGCAGCACGTGCCGGCATTCCACTCGAGGACATGGAGTTCTGGCAGTTCCATCCGACCGGCGTCGCAGGTGCGGGCGTGCTCATCACGGAGGGCGTCCGCGGCGAGGGCGGCATCCTGCTGAATTCGGGCGGCGAGCGCTTCATGGAGCGCTATGCGCCGAATCTCAAGGACCTCGCGTCGCGCGACGTCGTCAGCCGCTCGATGGACCAGGAGATCAAGGAAGGCCGGGGGTGCGGGCCGCACAAGGATTACGTGCTGCTGAAGCTCGACCATCTCGGGCCCGAGGTGATCATGAAACGGCTGCCTTCGATACGCGAGATCGCGATCAAGTTCGCGAACGTCGATCCGATCAAGGAGCCGATACCCGTCGTGCCGACGATCCATTACATGATGGGCGGCATCCCGACGAACATCCATGGACAGGTCGTCGTACCCGGGCAGGATGGGCCGAACACCGTGGTCAACGGCTTTTACGCAATCGGCGAATGCGCTTGCGTCTCCGTGCACGGCGCGAACCGCCTGGGCACGAATTCGCTGCTCGATCTGCTGGTGTTCGGCCGCGCTGCCGGCAACTTCATCGCCGAGCAGCGCCTCGAACGCCAATCGCACAAGGCGCTGCCCGCCGACGCCGGCGAGGCCGCGCTCGCGCGTCTTGCGCGGATCGACGGCAACGCATCCGGAGAATCGACGGCGACGATCGCCGGCGACCTGCGGAAGACGATCCAGTCGCATTGCGGCGTCTTCCGCAATCAGCAGCTGCTGTCGGAAGGGGTGCGCAAGGTGCTCGAGCTCGAGGAGCGTGCGCATCGCGTCGTGCTGACGGACAAGAGCCGCGTCTTCAACACCGCGCGGGTCGAAGCGCTCGAGCTCGACAACCTGATCGAGACCGCGAAGGCGTCGATCATTTCAGCCGAAGCGCGTCGCGAATCACGCGGCGCGCAGGCGCGCAGCGACTACCCCGATCGCGACGACGTGAACTGGCTGAAGCACACGCTGTGGTATCGCGAAGGCAACCGCCTCGACTACAAGCCGGTGAACCTGAAGCCGCTGTCGGTGGAAGCGTTTCCCCCGAAGGCCCGTACCTACTGAGCGCCGTCCCATGAAGTTCCGCATCTATCGGTACGACCCGGAGAAGGACGCGAAGCCCCGGCTGCAGGAATACGACGTCGCGCTCGATCCGCACGATCGCATGCTGCTCGACGCGCTCGTGCGCATCAAGTCGATCGACGAGTCGCTGTCGTTCCGGCGCAGCTGCCGCGAGGGCGTGTGCGGCTCAGACGCGATGAACATCAATGGCAAGAACGGCCTTGCGTGCACGACGAACCTGAAGCAGCTGAAGGAGCCGGTCGAGCTGCGGCCGCTGCCCGGACTGCCGGTCATCCGCGACTTGATCGTCGACATGAGCCAGTTCTTCAAGCAGTACCACTCGGTGAAGCCGTACCTGGTGAACGACACGCCGCCCCCCGAAAAGGAGCGCCTGCAATCGCCCGAGGAGCGCGACGAGCTGGACGGCCTCTACGAATGCATCCTGTGCGCCTGCTGCTCGACGTCCTGCCCGTCGTTCTGGTGGAATCCTGACAAGTTCGTGGGCCCGGCGGGTCTGCTGTGGGCGTATCGCTTCATCGCGGACAGCCGCGACCGGGATTTGAACGAGCGGCTCGACAATCTGGAGGATCCGTACCGGCTCTTCCGTTGCCACACGATCATGAATTGCGTCGACGTGTGCCCGAAAAGCCTGAACCCGACGCAAGCAATCGAAAAAATCAAGGATCTGCTCGTCAAGCGGACGGTCTGACGGGGTCCGCAGGCGGCCATTCGAGGATCGGGCACGAGTTACGACGGACAACGTAGATTGGAACCTGCCGCTACGATCGATACGCGCCGGCTTGCACGCGTTCGCTGGCGGTGCAGGCGTGGCATGTTGGAGAACGACCTCGTCCTCGCGCGCTTTCTGGATCGGCACGGTGCCTCGCTGACCGACGACGACATTGAAAATCTCGATTCATTGCTCGACATGACAGATGTAGCACTGTGGGATGTCCTCGCCGGACGCGCCGAGCCCGAACCTGCGCTGGTCGCTTTCGTAACGCGCTTGCGCATGCTCTAGGTTCGTTGGGCGCAAACTGGCATGGCCCGCGTCGCGTGGCGCGCGGGAGGAGATGCGCGAAGACGCATCGGGTGTTCGGAGGATGACCCGGGCCTTCACGCCCAGATGTGAACCGTTACGAAGGACGCTCGATGACCGACCGAACCGCCACCCTCCAGTTTTCCGACGGCGCCCCCTCCGTCACCTTCCCGGTCCTCTCCGGCACCCTCGGGCCGGATGTGGTGGACATCCGCACGCTTTACGGCAAGACCGGCCGATTCACCTACGACCCGGGCTTCATGTCGACGGCGGCGTGCAGTTCAGCGATCACGTACATCGACGGGGACAAGGGGGAGTTGCTCTACCGCGGCTACCCGATCGAGGAGCTCGCAGTCAAATGCGACTACCTCGAGGTCTGCTATCTGCTGCTGTACGGCGAGCTGCCGAACGCCGAGCAGAAGCGCAGCTTCGTGGGCGTCGTGTCGCGCCACACGATGGTCAACGAGCAGATGCAGTTCTTCATGCGCGGTTTCCGCCGGGATGCTCATCCGATGGCGGTGCTGACGGGCATGGTCGGCGCGATGAGTGCGTTCTATCCGGATTCGATTAACCTGAACGACGCGCATCAGCGCGACATTTCCGCGCATCGGCTGATCGCGAAGATGCCCACGCTGATCGCAATGGCCTACAAATACTCGGTCGGCCAGCCGTACATCTATCCGCGCAACGAGCTTTCGTACGCGGGCAACTTCATGCGGATGATGTTCGCAACGCCTTGTGAGGACTACAAGGTCAACGACGTGCTCGTGCGCGCGCTGGATCGCATCTTCATCCTGCACGCCGACCACGAGCAGAACGCATCGACGTCGACGGTGCGGTTGTGCGCATCCTCCGGCACCAATCCGTTCGCAGCGATCGCCGCGGGTGTCGCGTGCCTGTGGGGCCCGGCGCACGGCGGCGCCAACGAGGCCGCGCTCAACATGCTCTACGAGATCCAGAAGGAAGGCGGCGTCGCGAAGATCGGCGAGTTCATCTCCAAGGTCAAGGACAAGAACTCGACGGTTCGCCTCATGGGCTTCGGTCACCGCGTGTACAAGAACTACGACCCGCGCGCGAAGCTGATGCGCGAAACGTGCTACGAGGTGCTCGGCGACCTCGGCCTCGGCGACGATCCGCTCTTCAAGCTTGCGATGGCGCTGGAGATGATCGCGCTCGAGGACGATTATTTCGTGCAGCGCAAGCTTTATCCGAACGTGGACTTCTATTCGGGCATCGTGCAGAAGGCGATCGGTATTCCGGTGCAGCTCTTCACGGCGATCTTCGCACTTGCGCGGACGGTCGGCTGGATCGCGCAGTTGAACGAGATGGTGTCCGATCCCGAATACAAGATCGGGCGGCCGCGCCAGCTCTACACGGGCGCGCCGCGCCGTTCGATCAAACCGATCGCAGCGCGCTGAGGCACGACGGGGCGGCCGTGCCGCCCTTTGTTCCATCAAGACGTTTGTCTATCCGGCTCGAAGAGCCAAGGTACCGCAATGGGAACGATGCAGGAA
>JBKPOL010000481.1:0-2410 GCA_046733075.1 Pseudomonadota bacterium
GGCGAGTCCGGTCTACATTGATTGCCGGAAGATCATCTCTTACCCGCGGCTGCGCAGAACGCTCATCGATTTCAGCGGTTCCACGATCCTGCGCGAAGTAGGTTTCGAATCGCTCGACGCGGTCGTCGGTGGTGAAACGGCCGGCATCCCATTCGCGGCATGGATTGCCGACGCGTTGATGTTGCCGATGCAATATGTTCGGAAAAAACCCAAGGGCTTTGGGCGTAACGCGCAAATAGAAGGACATCTGCCTGAAGGCGTCCGTGCCCTGCTGGTGGAAGACCTGACGACCGACGGCCGCAGCAAGGTCAATTTCTGCCAGGCGCTGCGAGCGGCGAACGCAAAGGTCGATCACGTGTTCGTGATCTTCTATTACGCGATCTTTCCCGAGAGCGAAAAGATTCTCGCCGACCTTAACGTGAAATTACATCGCCTCGCGACGTGGTGGGATGTGCTTGCGGTGGCGAAGAAATACCAATACTTCGATTCCAACACCTTGGGGGAAGTGGAGAAGTTCCTGCATCAGCCGGGAGAGTGGTCCGCCGCGCATGGCGGGGTGGCGACCTTCCCGAAGACGGAGTGACAGTCTTCATCTGATACCTGCACTGAGCAAGGACGACGCAGCAGCGCGCCGCGTGCTCTTGAACTCAGTCCATTAACTTGGCAGGAGTGATCGGCAACTCGCGGATCCGCTTGCCGGTCGCATGAAAAATCGCATTCGCGATGGCCGGTGCCACGCCCACCATTGCAATCTCGCCAAGCCCCTTCACGCCGAGCGGGTTCACATGAGGATCCTGCTCGTCGACAAAGGTCACGTCCATGACCGCGGGGCAATCGGCGTGCACAGGCACGGCGTACTCGGCCAGGTTGGCGTTTGTGACGCGCCCATTGCGGGCGTCCACGACGGAATGTTCCATCAGCGCCATTCCAATCCCGCCGATCATCCCACCGATGCACTGACTACGTGCCGTTTTCGGATTGACGATGCGGCCGGCACCGTAAGCGCCGACGATCCGTCGTACGCGTGTCTCCGCGAGGTCCGGATCGACGGTCACCTCAACGAACACTGCTCCGAACGCATGCATCGAAAACCGGCCGGCTGCATCATTCGGCTTGACGTCGGCGGATGCCTCCACCGGTTGGCCTAGCTTGGAGAGGGCCTTCGCCAGATCCGTCGCACCCGTACGCGCAAGCGCTTCGTCGCGTGCCTTTCGGCAGGCGGCCTGCACGGCGCTCCCCACGCTGGCCATCGTCATCGAGCCGCCGTGCGGCGGTGTTTTCGGCATTCGGCTGTCACCCAGCGTGAACCTTACCCGCTCGATCGGCAGGCCCAGGGTGTCAGCTGCCACCTGTGTCATCGACGTCCAGGTGCCAGGGCCCATGTCGCTCGCGGCGCTGGTTACTTCCGCGCTGCCGTCGGGGAGCAGGCGCGCCCTCGCTGACGCGGGCGCGTAGTTGGTCGGGTAAGTTGCGCTCGCCATACCCCAGCCGAGAAGCAATCGTCCATCCCGCATCGAACGCGGCGTTGCATTGCGCAGGGCCCAGCCGAACCGCTCGCCGGCGATCCGATAGCATTCCCGCATCGACCGGCTGGAGAACGGAAGCTTCTTGTGCTCATCGCGCGCCGGCTCGTTCCGCAACCGCAGTTCGACGGGATCGAGCTTCAGCGCCATCGCAAGCTCGTCCATCGCGCACTCCAGCGCATAGACGCCGCTCGCCTCGCCCGGCGCACGCATCCACGTCGGCGTGTGCACGTTGAGCGGCGCGAGGCGATGACGTGTGTATACGTTGGGGCACGAATGCAGGAATCGCGTTGCATTGAGCAGCGCCTCGGAATACTCCTCGTACGTGGAGGTCTCCTGGTAGGCGTCATGCAGCGTCGCGGAGAGACGGCCCTCGCGCGATGCGCCCAGCGCGACGCGCTGCACCGTGTGCGGACGGTAGCCCACGCCGTAATACATTTCCCGCCGTGACAACATGAGCTTGACGGGTCGTCCGGCGGCCCGAGCACCGAGCGCCGCCAACGTCACATGCGGCCACGCGCGCAGCCCCGAACCGAAGGCACCACCGACAAAGGGTGAAATGACGTGAACGTTCTCTGACGCAATGCCGAATATCGCCGCGATCTCTTGAGCCACGTTGCTTACCCATTGCGACTTGTCCCAGAGCGTCAGTCGCTCGCCGTCCCACGCAGCGATCGTCGCGTGCATCTCGATCGGGTTGTGGTTCTCGCGCGGGATGACGTAGGTCTGGTCGATCGTGACTTCGGCCGCTGCGAGCCCGCTGTCGACATCCCCGCGCCGCGTCTCCGACGGCCGCTTCTCGCCTTGATCGGTCTTCTGCTGGCTCGGCGCTACAGGGGTGACGTGCGCGATGTCGACGGCGGCGCTCTCGGAGATGTAGGTCACGC
>JBKPOL010000482.1:0-3678 GCA_046733075.1 Pseudomonadota bacterium
CCTTCATCTTGCGTGCGCCGGTGGCTGCCACGTGGCGATTGCGCCACGTGCCGCTCCCACGATACTTTGGCCCGGGAGGTTTCGGCGCACAGCTCGGGGCAGCCCTTCGCTTTGCGCCGGGCAACGGCGTAAGCGCGCCGATCGAGCTCGCTTCGCTCGCCGCTCGTTTGCGCGCGGCTATGCCCGCTGATTGCCCAAGCCGCTGCTCGGTGGCGCGCGCGCCTGCCTGCTGACCCTTAGACGCGGGCGCCAAGCGGAGCGTACGAACCACTGCGAGATGCTCGGCTTTGTTTGCTATGGCGGGTCAGAGCACGACCGGCTTGTCGGGAATCTCGTTCGCGGCTGCGCCCGTGCGCGGAAAATGATCGGCGAGCAACCGCGAAATCGCTTCGATTCCGGCGACGACGCCTTCCCCGTAGTGTGCATCGGCGAAAGCGCTTTCCATCTTCGTACAGATCTCCTGCCATGCTCCGGTATCGACAACCCGATCGATCCCGCGATCCGCCACGATCTCGACGTCGCGATCCGCAAGCAGCAGGTAGATCAGCACGCCCGCGTTCTCCTCGGTGTCCCAAACACGGAGCAGGCCGAACACTTCGAGCGCGCGCTCGCGCGGCGTCAACTTGCGCAGCACGCGCATCGGCGGCAACGCACCCTCCACCGCGAAGCAGACCTGGCCGCGATGCGCACGCTCGCCGGCGGCGATCGCACTCTCGATGCTCGCGAGGACGGTCGGCGGGAATGCGCGCTTCACGGATGTGTGGTCGGTAACCACGTGACGCAGCAGGCGGTGGGATCGTCGGTAAGGCATGGTTGCTCCGTTACCAGCCACCGGACGCGCCGCCGCCACCGAAGCTGCCGCCACCACCCGAGAATCCGCCACCGCCTCCGCCGCCAAACCCGCCACCACCTCCGAGGCCGCCCCCGCCCCATCCGCCTGTCGGGATCCAGGTCCCCCCACGCCGGCCGATTCCGCCGCCTGCACCGAACAGCAGCATGACGAAGAACGCGATGAGGGCTGCACCGACCGCAATGGCGAGCGATCCGGCGACGATCCACGCGCCTGTTCCTACGACGCCTGCGCCGACCGTCGAGCCCAGCATGCGCCCGAAGATCCGCGACAGGATGCCGCCGACGATCGGCACGCCGACGAACAACAGGATCAGGAGCGTCTCGAAATCGAAGCCGCTGGAGCGGCGCGCAGGGGCCTGCTTTGGAGCCAACGGTTGTCCCGTGCCTACCACCTGGATGATGCGGTCGACGCCGGCGTTGATGCCGGCGGCGAACCGGTTGGAGCGGAACAACGGCGCAACGTCTTCGGCAATGATTCGGCGCGACGTCACGTCCGTCAGCACGCCCTCGAGCCCGTAACCCACCTCGATCCGCATCTTCCGATCGTCCTTGGCGACGACGAACAACGCGCCATTGTCCTGACCCTTGCGCCCGATCTTCCACGCTTCCGCGACGCGAATCGAATACGCCTCGATCGGTTCGGGCTTCGTCGACGGAATCAGGAGCACGACGAGCTGATTGCCGGTCCGCTTCTCCCAATCGGCCAGCTTCGTTTCAAGCGCCTGGCGTTCCTCGGAGGACAACGTGCGCGTCTCATCGGTCACGCGAGCGGTGAGCTTAGGAATGGGGGCGAGCCCTTCCGACGTTGGTTCCCACCCCTGCTGCGCCCATGCCTGCCCCGTCAGCGCGAGCGCAATCAGGACCAACCAATGACAGAGAACGCAGCCGATACGCATGGCTCGGAGGTCAGGCGGCGATGGCACCGGCATCTCGTGCCACGACGCAAGCTTCCTGCAGCACGCGTGCCGCCGGAAGAAAGCGTCGTGGCGCCGTCAGGATTTCGGCGCGGGCGCCGGTGCAGGCGCCGGCGAGGACGGAACGGCCGGCGGCGAAGCGCCGGGGGCCGGCGCGACCGGCGCCGCGGGCTTGCCAAAGTCGACCTTCGGCGGAGTGCTGACTGCCGCCTCGTCCGCCACGGTGAAGTTCGGCTTCACGTTCATCTTGAAGATCATCGCCGTCAAGTTCGTGGGGAACTGGCGAACCGTCGTGTTGTACTCCTGCACCGTCTTGATGTAGCGGTTGCGAGACACCGCGATCCGATTCTCGGTACCCTCGAGCTGCGACTGCAGATCGCGGAACAACGCATCCGACTTGAGCTGCGGGTAGTTCTCGGACACGGCGATCAGTCGCGACAGCGCGCTTTGCAGCTGGTTTTGCGCCTGGATGAACTTCTGGAACGCGACCGGATCGTTGATGAGCTCAGGCGTCGCCCGGATCGTGCCCACCTGTGCGCGGGCGTTCGTGACCTCGGTCAGCACCTGCTGCTCCTGTTGCGCGTAGCCTTTGACGGTATTCACGAGGTTCGGCACGAGGTCGGCACGACGCTGATACTGGTTCAGCACCTCGGACCATGCGGCCCTGATCGACTCGTCCTGCCGCTGCAGGTCGTTGTAGCCGCATCCTCCGAGCGAAAGCGCCGCGACGGCGACCAGCACAATGCCAAGCCTGCGCAACATGTTGCTCCTCCGATCCAAAAGGGGGACTGGATTGTCCCGCGGGCGGAATATGCGGCCTGCCCGCCTTGCGCGCAAGCTTCGTCTCGGCTAGCGAGGTGGATTCGCGGCCACGGCGTCGCGCAGCAGGCGACGCGCAACAGGAGGTCCTCCCAGGCTCATGCCTTATCAACCGGGACGGCATTCGACGAGCCCGCGCCTGCCCGGCGCGTCGCTTGGTCCTTGACCCCTTGTGTCCGAAGGCGTAGCGTTTTCGCTCGACACGTCGTGCGCTCGCAGGGGGAAACGATGGTAGTCGCGGCAGCGAGCCGGCTTCCCTCAATGTCCCAGACGATCGGTGACAACGGGCGCCCTGACTGACCCAGCCCAGCCGGCCACCGCGCTAAGCCGCGTGCTGGACGATAGCGTCGCCACGGACGCTTCCGCCCGCGCGTCCGACTTGAATGATGCCCTTCGAGGTGCCGCCGGCGATGATCACGAGCGGCGGCGCGCGCTCGCGCTTCGCTTTCGTTCTGCCACGATCCGAACCAAGCTTACGCGGCAGATGCTGTTCGTCGGCGTTCTGCCCGTTCTCGTACTCGGTCTCGCCGCGTATTTGACGATGTCCCACGCGGTCGACCTTCTCGAGCGCGGGCTCGACAGCTCCGCGCATGCGATGGAGCAGCGAGTCATCGGCGCCAACCTGACGCGCCACGCCGAGGACATCACCGCACAGATCGACGCGTACGTCGCCGAGCGGGTGAAGGACGTGGCGATCTGGGCGTCGGATCCGCTCGTCGTCGAAGCGGCAGTTCGCGCGGACGCCGTTGCGCGTGCTCGCGGCTGGCCCGGTTTTCCGGAAATCGTTCGCGATCAGGCAACGATCGATCGCATAGAAAGCGAGATGAAGGCCTCGCGAACGCTGGATCCGGTGCCGGCAGCGACCCAGTACCTCAAGGATCAGCTTGTGCACTCGAAGGCGTTCAAAGAGGTGTTCTTCACGGATCGCAACGGATACAACGCCGCGATCAGCAACGTGACGTCCGACTTCGTTCAAAGCGATGAAGAATGGTGGATCACGGCGTGGACGAAGGGGATCGATATCGGCGGCACCTCGGAGAATCCTCTTATGAAAAAGGCGGACTCCCCGGCAGGCGGCGGCGTTACCTATGAC
>JBKPOL010000483.1:0-2772 GCA_046733075.1 Pseudomonadota bacterium
GCCTCCACGCGAGCGGACGCCGCGCGGGCGCTACTCGACTTCATGCGTTCGCCGGCGGCCGATGACGCGAAGCGGCGCCACGGCATGCAACCGGCGTGAGGAGGCTGGTTTCGTGAACGACGTCAGGAATCGCACATGATCATCGACGTGCACGGTCACTACACGACCGCACCTGCCGCACTGGGCGCGTGGCGCGAGCTGCAGATTGCCTCGCTCGCCGACCCAAGCAAGGCGCCGAGGCCAGGCGACCTGAAGATTTCGGACGACGAACTGCGCGAAAGCATCGAAACCAACCAGCTCGCGAAGATGCGCGAGCGCGGGTGCGACCTTACCGTGTTCAGCCCGCGCGCAAGCTTCATGGCCCACCACATCGGCAACTTCCAGACCTCGTCGACGTGGGCCGCTATCTGCAACGAGCTGTGCTTCCGGGTGAGCGCGCTCTATCCCGGGCATTTCATCGGCGCGGCCATGCTCCCGCAGTCGCCGGGCGCGAGTACGACAACGTGCATCCCGGAGCTCGAGCGATGCATCAACGATTACGGCTTCGTCGGCATCAACCTCAACCCGGATCCATCGGGCGGCCATTGGACGAGCCCGCCGCTGACGGACCGCTACTGGTATCCGCTCTACGAGAAAATGGTGGAGCTCGAAATCCCCGCCATGATCCATGTATCCACCAGCTGCAACCCGTGCTTCCACACAACAGGCGCGCATTACCTGAACGCCGACACCACGGCGTTCATGCAATGCCTGACGGGCGACCTGTTCAAAGATTTCCCCGCGCTGAAGTTCCTGATCCCGCACGGCGGCGGTGCCGTGCCTTACCACTGGGGTCGCTTCCGGGGCCTGGCGCAGGAGCTCAAGAAGCCGCTGCTGGACGAGCACCTGCTGAACAACATCTTCTTCGACACGTGCGTTTATCACCAAGCCGGCATCGACCTGCTGACGAAGGTGATCCCCGTGAAGAACGTTCTGTTTGCGTCCGAAATGATCGGCGCAGTCCGCGGCATGGACCCGCAGACCGGCCATTATTTCGACGACACCCGGCGCTACATCGAAGGGACGTCCACCCTGAGCGAGAAGGAGCGCGTCCTCGTGTACGAGGGCAACGCGCGCCGGGTGTTCCCGCGGCTCGATGCCGTACTCAAGGCGCAAGGCCGCTGAATCTGGAGATCGAGTCAATGTACGAGCTCGGAGTCGTGTATCGCAACATTGTCCGTGCCGACCGGGAGGCAGTGAATCGGCTTCGCGCCTTTGGAACAGCCACCGTGCACGAAGCGATGGGGCGCGTCGGCCTTCTCAAGCCGTATATGCGGCCGATCTATCCCGGCGCGCGAATCGCCGGGACCGCGGTGACCGTGCTGCTGCAGACCGGCGACAACTGGATGCTGCACGTCGTGGCCGAGCAAATCCGCGACGGCGACATCGTCGTTGGCGCAATCGTTGCGGACTGCACCGACGGCTATTTCGGCGAGCTGCTTGCCACGAGTTTCAAGGCCCACGGCGCGCGCGGCCTGGTGATCGACGCCGGCGTGCGAGACGTGAGGACGCTCGCTGAGATGCGCTTTCCCGTGTGGAGCAAGTGCATCTCGAGCAAGGGCACGATCAAGGCGACGCTCGGCTCGGTGAACATCCCCGTGGTTTGCGCCGGCGCGCTCGTTAACCCCGGTGACGTCGTCGTCGCCGACGACGACGGCATCGTCGTGGTGCCCGCGTCCATCGCAGCGCGGGTGGCCGATGCCGCAAAGAAGCGCGAGGACCTCGAAGCGGACAAGCGCGCGAAGCTGGCCGCCGGCGTGCTCGGACTCGACATGTACCAGATGCGCGAGCCCCTTGCGGCCGCAGGCCTGCGCTACATCGATTGATCGGCAAGGATGGTGCGTCAGGGCCGCCCGTTGGCTGGCCCGGCCATCACCACGCGAGGTTCGCGTAAACGGGTAACATGCTTGCCTTCCCAAGCCTCGACGAGGCGATCAACGATGGATCGTCGGACGTTCTGCGGGGCTCTCGCGGGTGCGCTGATGCTCCCGCACTCCATCGCGCTCGCCCAGGCCGGTGCCAAGGTCTACAGGGTCGGCTTCTTCCTCGGCGCATCAGGCGATTCGGTGGCGACGCTGTTCGCCGCGTTCCGCGAAGGGATGCGCGACCTCGGGTACGTCGAAGGTCGTAACGTCGTATTCGAGCGCCGGTATGCGGATGGCCACATGGAGCGGTTACCGGACATCGCCGATGAACTGGCGCGCCTGCGGGTGGACGTGATCGTCACCGGTTCGAGCATTCACGTGGCAGCCGCGGTCCAGGCAACCAAGACGATACCGATCGTCATGGTATTCACGGCCGACCCGGTGCAAGCCGGGTTCGTCAAGAGCCTTGCTCGACCCGGTGGAAACGTCACGGGACTTAGCGCTGACGCAAGCCGGGAGCTGTGGAGCAAATACATCGCGATCCTGAAGGAGATCGTCCCCAACCTTTCGCGAGTCGGGGTTCTCGGCCAGATAAGAGCTCAAGTGGAATTTGCACAGCTCGAGGCCGCTTCTCGACAGCTCGGCATAGCCCTCGAGGTTGCCGACATACGCAGCCCCGACGACTTGGACGCTGCGCTATCGACGATGACTGCCAAGCGGATCGGCGCGCTCTTGGTCGTCGTGAGCCCGCTCACCTATCTACTCCGCGAAGCCATTGCGCAAGCGGCAATCAGGCACCGGCTGCCGACGATCTCAAACGCGAACCAATACGCAGAAGCCGGGCTGTTGATGAGCTATGGCCCAAAGC
>JBKPOL010000484.1:0-4512 GCA_046733075.1 Pseudomonadota bacterium
GTGTATTACTTTAAGGGGTACTTCGCAGCAACGACGGGCGATTCCGAGCGCGTCAGCTTCGCCGTGCCGTCGGGCAACTTCGGCAATGTGCTTGCCGGCCACGTCGCGAAGGCGATGGGCCTGCCGATCGCGCAGTTGATCGTTGCGACGAACGAGAACGACGTGCTGAACGAATTCTTCCACAGCGGCCGCTATCGGCCGCGTGGCGCTGCGGAAACGCATTCGACGTCGTCGCCGTCGATGGACATTTCGCGCGCATCCAACTTCGAGCGCTTCATCTACGACATCGTCGGGCGCGATCCGGCCGGGCTGCGCAGGCTGTGGCAGCAGCTCGCCGAGCGCAAGGAATTCGATATCTCGGGAACGGCCGCGTGGGACCGGGTGCGCGAATCGGGCTTCGTTTCGGGCAGGAGTACGCATGCGGATCGCATCCGGACGATTCGCCGGATTCACGAGGCCTATGGGACCCTGATCGATCCGCATACCGCCGATGGCATTCATGTCGGGTGCACACTGCGACTCGCCGATGTCCCGCTTGTCTGTCTCGAAACCGCACTGCCGGTCAAGTTCGCCGCGACGATCCGCGAGGCAGTGGGCTTAGACGCGCCAATGCCGGCGGCGTACGCGAACCTCGAGTCGAAGCCCCAGCATTTCACTCCGCTGCCCGCTGACGCGGCGCGCGTGAAGGCGTTCATCACCGCGCACGCGCGCGCCTTCGCCTGACGTATGGCCAGCGCCATTCGCTCGGCGGTTCGTGCGCTCGGCCGCAATCTCGCGGCGGGCCTGCGACTCGCCTTGTTCATGCCCGTGGAGCGGGCGGCATTCCGCATTTCAGCGGTCCAGCTCGTGCTGATCGTGATGCTTTCGGCCGCGATTGATATCGACGCTGACTGGGTGCGTGCGTCTCATGATTCACGCTTTTCGATCCTCGGGTTGCACGGCGAGATCTTCGCCCTCGGCCTTCTCGGTTTCACCAGTGCATTGCTGGCCGCACTGCGCCGGGACGTCGAGATGTATCTGGCATTGCCGATCGTCGTCCTCGCATCGTTTCCCGTGATTCAGATTGCGCACGTGCTGCCGGAGCTGCCGCAGACGAACGGCGTCGTTTCCACACCTGTCAAGGCAGTCCTCGAATACGCAATCCTTGCGTGGATGTTCATCGTCGCGGTTCGCGCGGTTTACCTGTGCGCCGATCCGCTTCGTGCGCGTCGGCGCATCTTCGCGGCGCTCGGAGGTGTACTGCTCATCGCGCCGCTGTGGTTTGCGCCGCTCCTCGGGCCGCTCGATCCTTGGTGGCGCGAGTTCGATGCGACACCTGTTGGCAACGATGCGATCAATCCTGCGTCGGAGGCGGTGCTTGCAGCGCAGGAGTTCATGATGGATCGTGCGCTGGATTCGCTCGAGGACGAGCGGCCGGGGGTCACCGATCTCTACTTCGTGGGTTTCGCGCCCGATTCGCGCGGGCCGGGCTTCGTGAAGGACGTCGACAACGCCCAGCGCACGATGGACGAGCGCTGGAACACGAATGCGCGCTCCGTCGTGCTCGTCAACAGCCCGCTCACCGTTGCCGAGCGCCCGTTTGCCAGTGTCACCCACCTGCGCAAGGTGCTGCTCGAGATCGGTGACGTCATCGATGCCGATGATGACGTCGTGATGGTCTATCTCGCCGGCTCATCGGGTGAAGATCATTCGCTGACGGCCGTGAACCCGCCCCTCGACCTGGTCTCGCTGTCACCGCAGGGGTTGCGCCAGCTCTTCGAGGCCGCGGGCATTCGCTGGCGTGTCGTCGTCGTGTCGACTTGTCAGTCCGGCGCCTGGATCGACGCACTGAAGGATGACGAAACGATGGTAATCACCTCGTCGAGCGCCGCCGGGCAGGGGGCGGATTGTGCGGGTAGCATGGGGCCCACCGCGTTCGGCGATGCGTTCTTCGGGAAAGCCCTGCGCGCAAGCGACGATCTCGCTCACGCGTTCGACGTCGTCCGCAAACAATTGGTCGAGCAGCGAGCGGCCGAACCGATGATGTCCATGGGACGCGCAATCGGCGAGCATCTCAAATCGTTGCGAAGCAAGAGTTCCGGACGGGTCGTGGCGCAGACGCGGCCGCGTTGACGGGCCGCGGCACCACGTCCGAGAATAGCCGCATTCCGGCGGAGGGTCTTGGCCGGAGCTCGACCCTCATCATTGTTTCCCATTGGAGAAGGATTCATGCGACGCGCTGTTCGTCTGGTTGCAGCGGTATTTGCCGCGTTCCTTGCCATTTCGGCTGCAAAGGGACAAGGCCTCGAAAAACCCAAGCTGACGATCGGCGTCGGCGGCAAGCCGCTGATTTACTACCTTCCGCTCACCATTGCCGAGCGCAACGGCTACTTCAAGCAGGAAGGCCTCGACGTCGAGATCCAAGACTTTCCCGGGGGAGCGCGTGCACTGCAGGCGCTGCTTGGTGGCAGCGTCGATATCGTTTCCGGCGCCTACGAGCACACGATTTCACAGCAGGCGAAGGGTCAGGCCATCCAGGCGCTGGTGCTGCAAGGACAATATTCGGGCATCGTTCTCGCACTGCCCAAGGCCAAGGCCGCCGCGTACAAGTCGCCGGCCGACCTCAAGGGCATGAAGATCGGCGTGACGGCGCCGGGCTCCTCGACGAACATGTTCGTCAACATCCTGCTCGCGAAGGCGAATCTCAAGCCTGACGACGTATCGATCATCGGCGTAGGTGCAGGTGCTGGAGCTGTTGCGATCATGAAACGCGGCGAGATCGACGCGCTTTCCAACCTAGACCCGGTCATTGCGCAGCTCGAAAGCGACGGCACGATCGTGCCTGTCATCGATACGCGGACGCCCAAGGGCATGCAGGAAGTTTATGGCGGGGCGTATGCGGCCGGCTGCATCTATGCGCCGCCGGAGTTCGCGCAGAAGAACCCGCGTACCGCGCAGGCCGTCGTCAACGCGATGGTACGGGCGCTGCGCTTCATCCAGCAGTCTTCGCTCGACCAGATTGTCCCGGCCGTCCCGCCCGAGTACTACACGGACAAGGCGCTGTACAAGGCCGCGCTCGAAAAGAACATCGCGACGTTCAAGCACGATGGGGCGATAACGAAGGAGGCGGGCGACCATGTTGCGCACGACCTGCTGATGTTCGACCCGACAATGCAGGGCAAGACGATCGATTTTGCGAAGACCGTCAACATGTCGTTTCAGCAGAAGGCGGCCCAGACGATCAAGTGATGGCGACGCTGCCCCGAAACGCGCCCGCGAAAGGCGTGGCCGCGCTCGCGTTCGAACGCGTCACTTGCGCGTTCGCCGGAAAGACACCCGGGGAGCGGTACACCGCCGTGTCGAATACGTCGTTATCGGTCGCACCCGGCGAGTTCGTGTCGGTCGTCGGCCCGACCGGTTGCGGCAAGTCGACGCTGCTGAATGTCGCCGCCGGCCTGCTCGCGCCGTCCTCCGGCCGCGCGCTCGTCGACGGCCAGCCGCTAGAAGGAATCAATTCGCGTGCGGGATACATGTTTCAGGCCGATGCGCTGATGCCGTGGCGCAACGCGATCGACAATGTGACGGCGGGTCTCGAGTTTCGCGGGATACAGCGCTCCGCCGCGGCTGCCCACGCGCATGAATGGCTCGCACGCGTCGGGCTTGTGGGGTTCGAAAGCCGCTATCCGCACCAGCTCTCGGGTGGGATGCGCAAGCGCGTTGCCCTTGCGCAGATGCTTATTCTCGATCCTGAAATCCTGTTGATGGACGAGCCGTTTTCCGCGCTGGACATTCAGACGCGCCAGTTGATGGAGAACGAGCTCCTCGAGCTGTGGTCGGCGAATCGCAAGTCGGTGCTTTTCATCACGCATGATCTCGAGGAGGCGATTGCGCTTTCGGATCGCGTCGTCGTGCTCTCCGCAGGGCCGGCGACGCATCCCATCGGCGAGTTCGCCGTCGACCTCCCACGCCCGCGCGACGTCGCGGAGATCCGCCTTGCGCCGCGGTTCGTCGAATTGCACGAGGCGATCTGGCACGTGCTGAAAGCGGAAGTCCTGAAAGGGTATGCGCAAAGCAAGCGCTGATTCGCGGATGTCGCGGACGAAGCTCGCGCTCGCGCACATCGGGATTTTGGGCATTGCGTTCATCGTCTGGTACGGGCTTACGACACCGGGACTCGTCAGCGAAGCGTACGCGAACAAGATTGCGTTTTTCTTCGGGCGACCGCTGCAGGTGATCCGCGTCGTGTTCGACTGGTTCGTATCGGGCAAAATCTACCCGCACCTTGCAATCACGCTATGGGAAACGTTGCTCGCGTTCGCCGCCGGCAGCGTGCTCGGGCTTGCGGTGGGGTTGTGGCTCGCGCTGGCACCCACTGCGTCCGCGGTCGCCGAGCCGTACATCACGGCGCTGAATGCGATGCCCCGCGTGATCCTCGCGCCAATTTTCGCCGTCTGGTTCGGCTTGGGTGTGCTGTCGAAGGTCGCGCTCGGCGTGACGCTCGTATTCTTCATCGTGTTCTTCAATGTCTACCAG
>JBKPOL010000485.1:0-13048 GCA_046733075.1 Pseudomonadota bacterium
AGGCAACGGCACGTTATCGCGCTCCAAACGGCGGTCTTACGCAACACTTCCGGTGACGCGTCCCTCAGCCGCCTGCTCTAAGCGGATCCCGGCACATGGAATTAGGGCATTAGCCGGTCGGCACGCAGGAGGATCGACTGCGGAATCGTGACGTCGAGTCTGCGCGCCGTCTCGAGATTCACCACCAATTTGAGCTTGGTCGTTTGCTCGAATGGAAGGTCGGACGGGGATGCGCCCTTGAGAATGCGCGCGACGTATGCCGACGCCTGGCGGAACGTGTATCCGACGTCCGGGCCATAGGCGATTAGTGCGCCCGCCTTCGCATATTCGCTCGTGCTCGATATGACGGGCAATTTGTGCGTCTTGGCGAGTTCGCCTATCCGTTGCCGATGTGCGAACAGCATGGTGCTCCCCACAATGAGCACCGCATCGACGTTCGCCCGCGAGATATCCGAAAACGCGCCGTCCAGATCCTCGGGCACACGCACCTCGGTTGCATAGGGTTGCACGCCCAGTGACGCCGCCGCGTCCTGCGCGAGGCGAAGCGAGTTGGCCTCGGCCGGGCTCGCAGGATTGAACATGATTGCGAGCTTGCGCATGCGTGGTAACGCCTCTCTCAGCAATTCGATTCGCTTCGAGGTCACCTCATCGCCCAGCATCGTCAATCCGGTCACATTTGCTCCCGGGTGCGAGAGCGACTGGACGAATCCGAGTTGAACGGGATCGCCGCCTGTGATCATGACGATCGGGATGGTCGACGTTGCCGCACGCGCCGCACGCGTGGCCGTTGCGCCATACGTCACGATGACGTGTGGTCGGCTTTCCACCAATAGCTTCGCTGCATCATCGAGGTGCTCGTAGCGGCTGACGGAACTGCGGTCGTCGAACGCCAGATTGCTTCCCTCGACGAATCCGCTGTCGCGCAAGCCGTCAGTGAGCTCTTTTCGCAAATTGGACGCGTCGGGCGAACCCAACCAGAGAAGACCCACGTGATGTATGACGCCGCGCTGCTGCGCCCGGCTCTCCGGCACTGCCGCGACGACCAAAGCGGCGAGCAGGCCTCGTCGGATTCGATTCATGCGTAGTGCGGAACGGCCCCGGGTAGAACGTGCCGGCAGGCCGCGGCGACATCCGCAAGCGAGAACCGTTCGTGCCCAGCGAACCGTGTTCACCGAAGAGTCAGGCTTGAACCAGCACGTGGCGCATGCCGACGGCGCATACGTACAGACCAACCCCGAACGTGAGGTGCGCCATGAAACTTCTGAGCATTGCCTGCGGCGGATTGGGCGTCTTGGACCCAGCGACGCCAAATCCGAACGACGGGTGCATGATGAGAAATGGCACGAGTACCGTGCACAGTCCGAAGATCAAGGCGGGCAACAAACTCGGCCGCGCAAGCCAGCTGGGTGAAACGATAGCCACGAGCATGAGCGCGTAAACGGCGCCGATCACATAGTGCGCGATCCAGCCCACCGTGCACTCGAAAGGTTTCTTGGCGGCCTTCACGATATTCGGATGCGAGAAGGTGCCTTGCGACATGTGGCAGAACCAGCGGCCGACCAGACAATAGTCGGCCGAAGGAATACCGAAGGTACGCTTCAGGAGCATGGCCGAAAGGTCCATGAGCAGCGTCGCCCCCAGGCCAACGGCGACCGTGCTCAACGCATAAGTCGCTGCAGATGTCGTGATTTATCCCAGGAGCAAATGATTGCCACACCCACCCAGCCTACGCGGCTGGCGGGCGACCCGTTCAAGGGCCAAACAGAACAAATCAACGCCGATCAGTACATGACCGGCGGGAGAAAATTCGGCCCGTTCATCATCTCGGCGAACATCACACCCGACGCGCAAGGGAGGCCTGCTGGTTTGACCTTCGACGGCTCCGTGACTCTGCTCCGAACCGGGCACGACGCGCCGGTCGGGACCGTGCTGCAGGTGATGCCGTGGCCTGTATTCGGCAAGAAGACCGACAACGACTTGCGCGCGATTTACGAATACTTGAGCGCGATACCGTCGAAACCGGACAATCCCAATCCGGGTCCCTGAGCATCGCCTCCTGGCGACGCAAACCACGCGGTTCGCGTCGCCCGCAAGTTCCCGCCGTCGCGTCCATCAGTGCGGTCGATCAAGTCATGAGGGCGAGCTCGTCCTGCGTTAAGCCGCGAGCACCGATTCCGGCGACACGAACTTGCGCTTCAACGCGTTCGCCACGGCGCGATGCGTGACTTTCCCGAACGCGATGTTCAATCCATTGCGCAGGTGGACGTCTTCCGTCAGCGCCTTCTTCCAGCCCTTGCCGGCCAGATCGAGGACGTAAGGCAGCGTCGCGTTGTTGAGTGCGAACGTCGATGTGCGCGGCACACCGCCCGGCATGTTCGCAACGCAGTAGTGAACGACGCCATCGACCACGTACGTCGGCTCGGCGTGCGTCGTCGGACGCGAGGTCTCGAAGCAGCCGCCCTGGTCGATCGCGACATCCACGACGACCGAGCCTGCGCTCATGCTGGCGATGAGCTCGCGCGAAACGAGCTTGGGCGCAGCGGCGCCGGGGATGAGAACACCGCCGATCACTACATCCGCGTTCGTCACGTGGCGCTCGATTGCATCGCGCGTCGAAAAGACCGTGTTGAGCGGCCGGTCGAACTGCGTCCACAGCCTCCGCAGCACATCGACGCTGCGGTCGAGCACCCAGACATCGGCGCCCATCCCGAGCGCGATGTGGATCGCATGCGTGCCGACGACACCGCCGCCGAGGACGACCACCTTGCCGGGATCGACCCCCGGCACGCCGCCGAGGAGGATGCCCTTCCCGCCGTGGGCCTTTTCCAGGTAATACGCGCCCGCCTGCACCGCCATCCGTCCCGCGACTTCCGACATCGGCGCGAGCAGCGGCAAGCCACCGGTTGCCGACGTCACCGTTTCATAGGCGATGCAGACGGCGCCGCTCTCGATCAGGTCGTTCGCCTGTTCGGGGTCAGGCGCGAGATGCAGGTACGTGAACAGCACCTGGCCCTGGCGCAGCATTCGCCGCTCGCCGACCTGCGGCTCCTTGACCTTGACGATCATCTCCGCGGTCTCGAATACATCGCGAGCGCCGGCAACGACGTTCGCACCCGCGCGCCGGTAATCGTCGTCCGTCATCCCGATGCCCTGCCCGGCGTCGTGCTCGACGACGACGTCGTGGCCGTGCGCGACGACTTCGCGGACCGATTCGGGCGTGAGGCCGACGCGATTCTCGAGGACCTTGATCTCTTTCGGAACGCCGATGCGCATCATGATCTCCGTGTGAACGCGCCGGCAAGGTTACGCCGGGGAATCGTCTTGGGATAGGTCCCGCCGCTCCACTTGACGTGTCAAGCGCGCGAACGGCCGATCAGCCTCGTCGGTGCGCCTCGCACAAGCTGCTCAGATGCGGCTCGTCACCTGGCTTTGTGCTGCGGCGAGCGTCTCGATTCCCGAATCGATACGCGCGGCATCGATGGAAGCAAAGCCGAGGCGAGCGTAGTTCGTGGGCACCGCTCCCGCTTCGGCGGCGAAAAAGACATCGCCCGGCTCGATCAACACGCCCAGCCGCGCGGCCTCCTCCGCGAGCACCCGCGTGTCGGTGTCTTCTGGGAACCTGAGCCAAAACGACGAAGCGCCGGAAACGGTTGTGAAGCGAACGTTCGGCATGTGCGCCAGCAGGCTCGCCTTGACAAGCTCCGAGCGCTCGGCGTACGCGCGACGCAGGCGGCGAAGCAGCGCATCGTGGTGTCCCATCGCGAGGAAGAGGCCAACCGAGCGCTCGTTGTTCGCAGCAGGATGACGGAGCATCAACCGGCGCAACGCGCGCAGTTCTCGTATAAGCGCACGGTTTGCGACGATGAAGCCGATGCGTATCCCCGGCGCCAGCGTCTTCGACAGACTGCTCACATACACGACATGACCGCTGCGATCGAGGCTTTGCAGCGCGGGCTGCGCGCGGCCTTCGAGCCCCAGCTCGATCTCGTAGTCGTCCTCGATGAGAATGCGGTCGTTGCGCGTCGCCCATGCGAGCAGCGCCTGGCGGCGCACGAGCGGCATCGTTACGTTGGTCGGACACTGGTGGGACGGCGTCAGGTAAACGTAGTCGCACGCGTCGAGGGCAGGCGTGAGCGCGAGTCCAGCGTCGTCGAGCTCCAACGGCACCACGTTGCGCGTGCGCGACGCAAAGATGTTGCGGGCATCGGGATAACCCGGGTTCTCGATGCCCACGGTGGTGCCCCCGTCAACGACGAGCGTCGCGAGCAGGAACAGCGCGTGCTGTGCGCCGACGGTGACGAGAATTTCCTCGGGCGAGGCGAAGACGCCGCGTCGTACGAGGAGACGCGTCTGGATCTGCTCAAGCAGCAGCGAATCGTCAACGTCGATCAGATCGCCGGCCCAGCCGCGGACCTCGGGCGCAGAGGTGGCCTGCAGGCTGCACTCGCGCCAGCCGGGAATCGGCAGTTGCGCCGGATCGAACTGCCCGTAGATGAATGGATAGGGGTAGCGCTGCCAATCGCGAGGCTTCACGATGTTGCGTTGGCCCGACACGGCGCCGCGAAAGCGCTTCTCCCAGTCCGCGGCTGCATCGCGCTTGCCGCCACCCGGCAGAGGGGGCGGACCCGCGCGACCTGCAACAATCTCCGGATTGACGAAGTGCCCGCTGCGGCTCTTGGTCAGCAGGTAGCCTTCATTGACGAGCAGCTCGTAGGCGAGGGCGACCGTGTTTCGCGCGACGCCGAGTTGCGCCGCGAGCACGCGCGTGGAAGGCAGCGCGACGCCGACCGGAATGTGGCCGTCGAGAATCGCCGCCACGAGCATTTCGCGAATCTGCGCCTGCAGCCCGACCTTGCTGCGAAACGAGAGCTGGATGAGCTGGTTCCACATCGTCGGTTATCGGGTATCGGGTACAGGTGTCGGGTACAGATGCCAGGTACAGGTATCGGGGATCAGGTGGCAGGAATCGGTATCCACGGTCAGGGGGTCGGTATCGAGCCGGGAGATCAACAATGCGTATGAGGATTACGTATCCGCTATCAGGGATCGGGAACTGGCCCACTTCGTAAACCGCATCTGGCCTCTTGCGTTCGGCCGTTTCGGCGCCTACAAGAGGATATTATCGGCTTATCGCGCCAAAGGCCTTTCAACCAGAGCCGCGGCATTCCAATCCGCGGTCCGATCCCTAATCCCTGATCCCCATTACCTGACAACGGAGTCCACATGGGTCACGCTGAATTCACGCTTCGCAACCAGCCCGCCGAGAAACCGCTTTCCCTCGACGAGTTCTGGATGCCGTTCACGCCGAATCGCGACTTCAAATCCGATCCGCGAATCGTCGTTCGCGCCGAAGGCATGTACTACTGGAACGACCGCGGCGAGAAGATCATCGACGCGTCCTCGGGGCTCTTCTGCGTCGCTGCCGGTCACGGCCGCAGGGAGATCGCGGAAGCGGTTCACCGCCAACTGACCGAGCTCGATTTCGTCTCGCCCTTCCTGCGAGCGCACCCGAAAAGCTTCGAGCTCGCCGCTCGCGTCGCCGAAATGACACCCGGAGACCTGAAGCGGATCTTCTTCGTCAACTCGGGTTCGGAAGCGGTGGACACCGCGATGAAGGTGGCGCTCGCCTATCACCAGGCACGAGGCCAACCCGGCCGGACGATGTTCGTATCGCGCGAGCGCGCCTATCACGGCGTCAATTTCGGCGGCGTGGCGCTGTCGGGTATCGTCAACAACCGCCGCAAGTACGGCCCCGGCATCGCGGGCGTCGTGCACATGCGGCATACGCATCTCAAGGAAAACCTGTTCACCCCGGGTGAGGGAGCGCACGGCGCCGAATTGGCGGACGACCTGCTGCGCTTCGTGAACCTCTACGGCGCCGAGAACATCGCCGCATGCTTCGTCGAGCCGATCGCCGGATCAACCGGCTGTCTCGTCCCGCCAAAGGGGTATCTGGCGCGGCTGCGCGAGATCTGCGACGCCCACGGCATCCTGCTTGTGTTCGACGAAGTGATCACCGGATTCGGCCGCACCGGCGCGCCGTTCGCTGCGCAAAGCT
This sequence comes from Pseudomonadota bacterium, assembly GCA_046733075.1. Taxonomy (GTDB): domain Bacteria; phylum Pseudomonadota; class Gammaproteobacteria; order Burkholderiales; family Casimicrobiaceae; genus VBCG01. The sequence goes on from JBKPOL010000485.1 coordinate 6,059, forward strand.
TCGGCGTGACGCCGGACATCATGACGATGGCCAAGGCAATCACGAACGCGGCGCAGCCGATGGGCGCGGTCGCGATCTCGAACCGCATCCACGACACGGTGATGGGCGCCGCCCAGGACGGAGCGATCGAGTTCTTCCATGGCTACACGTACTCGGGTCACCCGGCGGCGTGCGCTGCGGGACTTGCAACGCTCGACATCTATCGCAACGAAGGACTGTTCGAACGCGCGCGCGAGCTCGCGCCCTACTTCCAGCAGGCAATATTCTCCTTGCGCGGCACACCCAAGATCACGGATATCCGCGGCTACGGCATGTTCGCCACGTTGGACGTCGAGTCCGACGGTACGCCGGGCAGGCGCGGCCACGTGTTGCAGAAGAAACTTTTCGACAACGGGCTCAACCTGAAGACAACGGGCGACTCGGCGCTCATCGCGCCGCCGCTCATCGCGGAACGACAGCATGTGGACACGATCGTGGACATCTTGCGCAAAACCATCGCCTCGCTCTAGTCTTCGCGCTCCGCTCATTACTCCAAGGGAGGCACCATGAAGAAGCTGTGGTTCATCGGATTAGCGCTGGCGCTCACTGCCGGGGTCGCTCACGCCCAGCAGAAGGAAGTCACCATCGCTTACCAGGACATGCTCGATCCCTATCGAGCGTCTCAGGAAGCGAAGGACCTCGAGAAGGCGACCGGGTACAAGATCAACTGGAAACAGTTCGGCGGCGGCGGGGAAGTGATCAAGGCGATGGCGTCGGGCGCCGTGCAAATCGGCGAAGTGGGGTCCGCGGGGATCGCGGCTGCGGTGTCGCGCGGCGAGCCGTTCGAGCTCTTCTGGATCCTGGACGACATCGGTGACGCCGAGGCGCTCGTCGCGAAGAACGGCTCCGGCATCAACAGCGTCAAGGACCTGAAGGGGAAGAAGATCGCGATGCCCTTCAACTCGACGACGCATTTCCACACGATGGTCGCGCTCGAGCAGGCCGGCGTCGACCCGAAGGACGTGCAGATCCTCAACATGCGTCCGCCCGAAGTGCGCGCGGCGTGGCAGCGTGGCGACATCCAGGCGACGTACATCTGGGACCCGGTGCTCTCCGAAGTCAAGAAGGACGGCAAGGTCATCCTGACGTCGGGGAAGCTGTCGGCGGACACGGGCAAGGCCACGTTCGACGGCTACATCGTCAACAAGGACTGGGCGAAGCAGAACCACGATTTCATGGTGAAGTTCGTCAAGGTGCTCGCCGCAGCCGACGAGAAATACCGCGCGAACCAGGCGAAGTGGACGGCCGATTCACCCGAGGTAAAGGCGGTCGCGAAGTGGTCGGGCGCAAAGCCGGAGGACGTCCCCGCAGGCATGGCGCTCTATCGGTTTCCGACGCTTAGCGAGCAGAACAGCAAATGGCTTGGTGGCGGCAAGAACAGCCTTGCTGCAAAGGCGCTGGCGGCGACCGCGCAGTTCCAGCTCTCGCAAAAGCAGATCGAGAAGACGTTGCCCGATTACTCGACGGTCGTGACGGACCAGTACGTCAAGGATGCGATGAAGTAGCGCTCGCAGCCGGCGGTATGCAGCAGGATCGGGACGTTCGCGGACGTCCCGATTTTCTTTGCCGCCATTCATCGTGGAGCCGCTGGGGCAAAGTGCGCGCAAGAACGGGCTAGCACGACGGCACTCGCGCCTTCGTGGCCGTCGCGGTAATCTTGAGGGCTGTTCGAGAAAGGCAGCGCTCCCTTGAGCAAGCTCGAAATCCGCAACGTCAGCGTCAAGTATGCCGGCACATCCGGCCGCACGACGCTCGCCCTGTCGAACGTCAACCTGGGGCTCGACCCCGGCGACTTCGTCGTCGCGCTCGGTGCGTCCGGCTGCGGCAAGACGACGCTTTTGTCGTGCATCGCCGGCTTCATGCAGCCTTCGGCGGGCGAGATCGTCCTCGACGGAAAACCCGTGATCGGTCCCGGCGCGGAGCGCGGCGTCGTGTTCCAGAAGCATGCGCTGATGCCGTGGCTCAACGTCATCGACAACGTCGAATTCGGCCTGCGGATGCGGGGGGTGTCGAGACAGGAGCGCCGCACGATTGCCATCGACAAGCTCAAGCTGGTGGGTCTAGAGAAGTTCGCGAGCTACCCGGTTTATCAAATCTCCGGCGGCATGCAGCAGCGGGTCGGCCTCGCCCGCGCGCTCGCAAGCGACCCCGAGGTGATGCTGATGGACGAGCCGCTCGGCGCACTTGATGCGCTCACGCGCGAACAGATCCAGGAATTGATTCTTTACATGTGGCAGGCGACGCGCAAGATGTTCTTTTTCATTACGCACAGTGTCGAGGAGGCCTTGTTCCTCGCCACGGAACTGATCGTGATGACGCCGTCGCCGGGTCGCATTGCCCATCGATACAAGCTCGATTTCAGCCGCCAGTTCGTCGAATGCAAGGATGCGCGCAAGGTGAAGGCGAACCCCGAGTTCATCGCGCTTCGCGAGGAGGTACTGCAACTGATCCATTCGGCACTTGCGCGTGATGAGCTTGACGCTGCGTAAATGAGCTCGCTTCCCGAAGCTGCACCCGCACCCGGCGACGTCGCTGCATCGCGCCGCCCGAACGGAGATCAAACCACCGCGTCCGCGGCGGCTGCCGCAGGCGCCGGTCTTCAGGCGATCAAGGGATACAGCCTTCCCGGCGAGGGACGAAGCACGCTGATCAGCGTCGTCACCGTCATCGGGCTGCTCGTCCTGTGGTGGATGGCGACCCATTTCGGCTGGATCAGGGACATCTTCCTGCCGACTCCCGAAAAGATCATTACGAGCTTCGGCGAAGCATGGCGCGGTGACATCCAGGGCGGCAAGCCGCTGTCGGAACACTTCTGGTGGAGCCTGTACCGGGTGTTCGCGGCGTTCGTGCTTGCCGTCGTCACCGCCGTGCCGGTCGGCGTTGCGATGGGCGTGTCGCGGATCGCGCGGGGCATCTTCGACCCGCCGATCGAGTTCTACCGTCCGCTGCCGCCGCTCGCTTACCTGCCGCTGATCGTGATCTGGTTCGGCATCGACGAGACGGCGAAGATCGTGCTGATCTACCTCGCATGCTTCGCGCCGCTCGCGATGGCGGCGCGCGCAGGCGTGCGCAGCGTCACCATCGAACAGATCAATGCCGCCTACTCGATGGGCGCGTCGAAGTGGCAGGTGATCTGGCACGTGGTCATCCCCGCCGCCATGCCCGAGATCATGACAGGCATGCGCATCGCCATCGGTTTCGGATGGACGACGCTTGTCGCAGCGGAGATGGTCGCGGCCACCGTGGGCCTCGGACAGATGGTGCTGAACGCGTCGAATTTCCTTCGCACCGATGTCGTCATCATGGGCATCATCGTCATCGGCGTCGTCGCCTACCTGTTCGATCTGCTGATGCGCTACGTCGAGCATCTCGTCGTGCCCTGGAAGGGAAAGGTCTGAGCCGAAAGCCCGCGCGAATCGTGCCGCCTCTCGCGCTTAAGTTCTTCCCCTTTCTCGCCTGGCGGCACCGCGTCAATCGCGGGACGCTGCGTCAGGATCTGCTTGCGGGGCTCGTCGCCGCCGTCATCGTATTGCCGCAGGGCGTTGCCTTCGCAACGCTGGCCGGAATGCCGCCCGAATACGGCCTCTATGGAGCCATGCTGCCGGCGATCGTGGGTGCACTGTGGGGCTCTTCGTGGCACCTCGTCTCGGGACCGACCAACGCCACGTCGCTGATGGTGTTCGCGACGGTGGCGGCATTCGCGACGCCCTTCACACCCACGTACGTGACGCTCGTGCTGACGCTGAACTTGATGGTCGGGCTCATCAAGCTCGGTCTTGGCGTCGCGCGCCTCGGCGCGCTCGTCAACTTCATTTCAAACGCAGTGATCATCGGGTTCACGGCGGGTGCAGGCCTGTTGATTGTCGGGGCGCAACTGCGCAATTTCTTTGGCCTGGCGATTCCCCAGCACGCAAGCTTCATCTACGGGATAACCGACTTCGCCGCGCACATCGACGAGATGCAATTTCCGGTTGTGGCGGTCGGCCTCGTCACGCTGCTTGCTGCGCTGGCAGGAAAGCGATGGTTCCCGCACATTCCCTACATGCTGACCGGCATCGTAATTGGTGCGCTGTTCGCGTTGCTGCTCGCGGTCTTCGATCTCGCGCATGTGCCGACCGTTGGCGCACTTCCGTCGGCCGTGCCACCGCTATCCGTGCCCGACTTCTCCTTGCAGACGTGGCAGGCGCTCGCGCCTATCGCCTTGGCGCTGACCGTCATCGGCCTCTCGGAGGCCATATCGAGCGCGCGTGCCGTCGCGCTCAAGTCCGGACAACGCATCGACGGCAATCAGGAGTTCATCGGACAGGGGCTCGCGAACATCGTGGGGGCATTCACTTCCAGCTATCCCACCTCCGGCTCGTTCAATCGCACGGGTGCGAATTACGAAGCCGGTGCGCGCACCCCCCTCGCGTGCGTGTTCTCGGCGATTCTCCTGCTCGTGATCCTGCTGCTCGTACGCCCCCTCGCCGCGTATCTGCCCGTCGCCTCGATGGCCGCCGTGCTGTTCATCATCGCGTGGGGATTGATCGACGTCGGTGCAATGCGTCGCGTCTGGCGAACCAGCCGCGCGGACGCGTTGACGCTCGCCGTGACGCTGATCGCGACGCTGACGATCCGCCTCGAAGTGGCGATCCTGATCGGCGTGCTCGTGTCGCTGCTCATTTATCTGCATTGGGCGACGCACCCGCAAGTGCTGCGTGTCGCACCCGACGTGAGCGCGCAGCGCCGGTTCCGCGCCACGCACGCGAGCACCCCATTGTGTCCGCAACTTGACATCGTCCGCATCGACGGCGCGCTCTTCTTCGGCTCCGTGGACCATATCCGGGACGAGATCGAGGCGGCACGCGCCGCGCGTCCGGCAACGCGCCATCTGCTGCTGATCGGCACCGGCATCAATCTCATCGACAGCGCCGGCGCCGAGTTGATCGGTCATGTGGCGCGCGCATTCCGGGATTCGGGCGTGGAACTGTATCTCTGCAAGTTGCGGCCCTCGGTCCATGCGTTGCTCGAGCGCGCTGGCGTGCTCGATGCAGTCGGCCGGGACCACGTCTTTGCCACCAAGGACCAGGCGCTCGCTACCATCTACGCGAAACTCGACGCCTCCAAATGCGCGGCCTGCACGGCGCGCATCTTCACCGAATGCCAGATAACGCTTCCCGACGGGAGTCTGCGCGACAAGCCAAGACCCGAGCTCACGCTGCAGCCCCGCGGGTGATCGTCAAGGAGGTAGCGATGCTCCGTTACATTCTCGCAGCCGCAGCGTTCGCAATCGCTGCCGGGTTTCCTGGAGACGGTCGTGCACAGGAAGCATTTCCAACCCGATCGATCAAGATCATCGTGCCGTTCACGCCCGGCACCGGTATCGACATTCTTGCCCGCACCCTCGGCGACAAGATGGGTTATGTGCTGAAGACACCCGTCGTCGTCGAGAACCGGCCGGGCGCGAGCGGCAACATCGGGACCGAGGCCGTCGCAAAGTCGTCGCCGGATGGATACACGCTGCTGATGACGGCCAACACCATCGTCCTGAACCGCAGCCTCTTCAAGACGATCCCGTATGACCCCATCAAGGACTTTGCCCCGGTCGCGCCGCTTGCCATCGGACGCCTTGCGCTCGTAACCAACCCGTCTCTTGGGGTGAAGACCGTGAACGACTTCATCGCGCTCGCCAAGCGCCAGCCGGGCAAGCTCAATTACGGATCGCCAGGCAACGGCACGCCGCATCACCTCGCGATGGAGCTTTTCAAGTCGAGAACGGGCATCGATGTCCTGCATGTGCCGTACAAGGGAAGCGCCGGGGCCGTTTCGGACCTGCTCGGCGGCCAGATCGGCGTCATGTTCCTCCCGGTGCACGTTGCCTTGCCCTATGTGGAAAGCACCAAGCTCGACATGCTTGCCGCGGGAGGCAACGAGCGCGCAAGCGTGACCCCGAACGTGCCGTCGCTCGCCGAGGCGTCGGGCGTGCGCGACATCGATACGGATATCTGGTACGGGCTGTATGCGCCCGCCGGAACGCCTCAGCCGGTCGTCACGAAATTGAACGATGTAATCAACACGCTGCTGCTATCGCCCGATGTCTCGGAAACGCTCGGCAAGCAGGGCCTGCAGCCGACGGGCGGAACACCGGCACAGCTTGGTCAGACGACGCGCACGGACCTCGAACGGTGGTCAGTCGTGGTGCGCGACGCGAAAATCCAGGCCGACTGAGCGACCAGGGACGACGGCCTGCACGCCCGGCTTCGCATTGGGCTCGGCAGGATCGGGCGTCGGATCCGCCGCGAGCGCATTGAACGGAACCACAAGCGCGAGCGTCATCGTTGTAGCTAACGAGCGCAACCGTGAAGCGCGGAGGGCAGCCATCCTGGCCTTCGGGGAAACGATGTGGCCTTCGGGGAAACGATGGCGACAGCGTGCCGCGCGTTTCGCTGCACGGGCATCCGTGCCCCTCCGAGATGACCGTAGGAATTGAGGAGGCGAACGGATTACACGGTGCCTGGCATACCGCCCGCGCGGCCGTACCCACTCACCCGAACAACAGTTCCGGCTTGATCTCGATGATTCGCTTGTCGGCGAAGGATTTGGCATCGATGATGCGGAACGCTTCGCCGAGCAGGCCCTCCACGTTCTGCTTCACCATCAGCAATGGAAAACTGAGCACGCTTGCAAACGGGTCCCAGTCGTAGCATCCGAATGCGCAACCGGCGAGCTCGTCTGGGGGCAATGTCTTGAGGAAGCGAACGACTCCTTCGAGCGCGATCGTCGAATTCTCGAAGAGCGCGCGCGGCAAGCCGCCGAGATCGCGATAGAGCGCGGCTACCGCGGCCTCCGCCAGCTCGCCTGCATAGCCGCATGCGTCGATTTGCCGCGCCTCGACGCGTTTGAATCGGCTCTGTACCACGTCGATGAAACCATCGATGCGGCGTCGCGTCGCATAGTCGCTCGCGATTCCTC